>JAICUS010000174.1 GCA_025935735.1 Solirubrobacteraceae bacterium
AGAACGCGACGTTCCGCGACCACTACCTCGACGTGCCGTTCGACCTCTCGCAGGTCCTGTTCATCACCACGGCCAACACCCTGGACACGATCCCGCCGCCGCTGCGCGACCGCATGGAGATCATCCAGCTCGCCGGCTACACCGAGCAGGAGAAGCTGGAGATCGCCCGCCGCTACCTCGTGCCGCGCCAGATCGAGCGGGCGGGCCTCAAGCGCTCGCAGATCGCGTTCTCCGACAGCGGGCTGAAGGCGATCATCGCGGACTACACGCGCGAGGCCGGCGTGCGCAACCTGGAGCGCGAGATCGGCTCGGCCTGCCGCAAGGTCGCGCGGCAGGTCGCCGAGGGGACGCTCAAGAAGAAGGTGAGCGTGACCGCGCCGCGGGTGCGCGAGCTGCTCGGCCGCGAGCGCTTCCAGTCCGACCGCAAGCGCCGGACCTCCGAGCCCGGCGTGGCCACCGGGCTGGCCTGGACGCCGGTGGGCGGCGACGTGCTGTTCGTCGAGGCCACGGCGATGCCCGGCTCCGGCAAGCTGACCATCACCGGCCAGCTCGGCGACGTCATGAAGGAGTCCGCCCAGGCCGCGCTGTCCTACGTGCGCGGCCATGCCGACCTCCCCGACGACTGGTTCGGCACCCATGACGTGCACATCCACGTCCCGGCGGGGGCGATCCCCAAGGACGGGCCGAGCGCCGGCATCACCATGGCCACGGCGCTGATGTCGCTGGTCAGCGGCCGCCCGGTGCGGGATGACACCGCGATGACCGGCGAGCTCACGCTGACCGGCCAGGTGCTGCCGATCGGCGGGCTGAAGGAGAAGGCGCTGGCCGCCCAGCGGGCCGGGGTCAAGCGGGTGCTGGCCCCGAGCCGCAACGCGGGCGACCTGGAGGACATCCCCGCGCCGCTGCGCGAGGGGATGGACTTCGTCTGGGTGGACGAGATCGGCGACGTGTTCGATGCCGCACTCCGGAACGGCCGTCGCGGGTATGCTCGGCGGACGTGAGACCTGACGAGAGGGCGTAAATGGCGAACAAGAAGGTGCAGAAGGCCGGGAAGGCGGCCCAGCAGGCTCGTTCGAACCCGTACGTGCAGCGGTTGATCGAGGACGAGGACCTGCGGCAGAACATCGTCCAGGCCTTCGAATCGGCCCGCGACGCCTATTCGCGGCTCTCCAACGGCAAGAGCCCGACGGAGCAGATCTTCGACGACAAGAAGCTGCAGAAGCACATCAAGAACGCTGCGTCCAGCGCCCGCGACGCCAGCGTGGCCCTGCACGAGGCGCCGCGCAAGCGCAAGAGCGGCGGGGGCGGCTTCAAGAAGCTGCTGCTGCTCGGCGTCGTCGGCACCGGCGTGGCGCTCGCGCTGTCCGAGGGCCTGCGCAAGAAGGCGCTCGACGCGCTGTTCGGCGCCGAGGAGGAGTTCGAGTACACCTCGACGACCTCGACGCCCACGACGTCGTCGCCGCCGGCGGGCACGCCGGCCACGTAGTCCCCAAGGGCGCCCACCGGGCGCCCTTTTCGTAGGGTGAGGCCTCTATGGCCAAGCTTTCGGATCTTGACGTCTTCCCGCTCTGCCTGGGCGGCAACGTGTTCGGCTGGACGGCCGACCAGGACGCCTCCTTCGCGGTGCTCGACGCCTACGCGGAGGCGGGCGGCAACTTCATCGACACCGCGGACACCTACACACGCCCGAACATGGGCGCGTCGGAGGCGATCATCGGGCGCTGGATGGCGTCACGCGGCAACCGCGACCGGATGGTCATCGCCACCAAGGTCGGGTCCGACGGCGGCCTGAGCGCGGCCAACGTGGCCGCGCACGCAGAGGGCTCGCTGCGCCGGCTGCAGACCGACCGGATCGACCTCTACTACTCGCACAAGGACGACCTCGGCGTGCCGGTGGAGGAGACGCTCGGCGCGTTCAACGCCCTCGTCGAGGCCGGCAAGGTGCGCCACATCGCCGCCTCCAACCTGTCCGGCGAGCGGATCGTCGAGTCCCTGCGCGCGAGCGCGCGCGAGGGCTGGGCCCGCTACGTGGCGCTGCAGCCGCACTACAACCTCGTCGAGCGCGAGCGCTACGAGCGCGAGTACGCGCCGCTCGCCGCCGAGCACGGCCTGGCGGTCTTCCCCTACTACGCGCTGGCCAAGGGCTTCCTCACCGGCAAGTACCGCGACGACTCGCCGGCCGTCGACTCCCCGCGCGCCGAGGGCGCCAGGGCCTACCTGGACGACCGCGGCCGCGCCGTCCTCGCCGACCTGGAGGAGATCGCGGACGCCCACGGCGTGCCCATGGCGGCGGTGGCGGTGGCCTGGCTGAGCTCGCGCCCCAATGTGGTGGCGCCGATCGCCAGCGCCCGCAGCGTGGAGCAGCTCGAGCACCTGCTGCCGATGGCCGAGCTGACGCTGACCGGCGACGAGCTGGCCCGGCTGGAGACCTCGTCGCGATGAACGAGGCCCGGCGCGCGTTCCTCGACGAGCTCTACGCCCACGGCCGCGAGCACGACGCCGCGCGCGAGGACCGCCTGGAGCGGCTGCGCAACGTCGAGCCCGAGACGGCCGAGCTGCTCGGCGTGCTCGTGCGCGCGCTCGGCGCCCGCCGGGTGCTGGAGATCGGCACCTCCAACGGCTACTCCACGATCTGGCTGGCCGACGCCGCGCTCGCGGTCGGCGGCGCGGTGCTCAGCCTGGAGATCGAGCCCGAGCGCACCGAGCAGGCGCGGGCGAACCTCACCCGGGCGGGCGTCGAGGGCGCGGCCGAGCTGCGCACCCAGGACGCCGGCGACGCGCTGGCGGGCTTCGCGGACGCGTCCTGGGACCTCGTCTTCCTCGACGCGGAGCGCCCCGCCTACGTCGGCTACTGGCCGCAGCTGCTGCGCGTGCTCGTCCCCCGCGGCCTGCTCGTGGTCGACAATGCGCTCTCGCACGCGCGCGACCTCGTGGACTTCTCCGAGCTCGTCTACGGCGCCGACGGCGTCACCTCGACGCTGCTCACCGTCGGCGCCGGCGTGCTGATCGGGGTGAAATCGACCTAGTGGACCGCTGGGGCGACGATCCGAAGCTGGTCGAGCTGCTCGGCGAGCAGGGGGCGGAGGGGTTCCGCGCGCTGTTCGACTCCTTCCCCGAGGCGGTCGGGGTGTTGTGGGCGGTGCGCGAGGACGGCCGGATCGTCGACTTCAGCTTCGGCTACGGCAACCCCACGATCATGCGGGCGTTCCGGCTGCCGGCCGCGACCCGGGACCGCTACACGCTGCTGCAGGCGCTGCCCCGGATGCGCGGCAGCCGCGCGTTCGACACCTACGTGCGCGTCTGCGAGTCCGGCGAGCCGGCCGTGCAGGAGATCACCTACGACACGCCGCTGGGCGACGGCTACATGCTCGGGACGTTCGTGTCGCGCACGGCCAAGCTCGGCGACGGGCTCGTCAACTTCCTCACCGACGTCACCGAGCAGCGGCGCATGGAGGCCGAGCTGGCCAGCTACGCCGACGTCGTGGCACATGACCTGAGCGAGCCGATCGCCGGCATCGCGATGCTCGTGGGGCTGCTGGAGCGGCGCCCCGAGCAGCCGCCTCCGCCCGCGGTGCTGCGCCAGCTCCACGACGGCAGCCGGCGGGCCCGCGACCTGATCGACGGCGTGCTGCTCTACGCGCGCGCCGGCGAGCTGAGCGTCGAGCGCGTGGCGCTCGCCGAGCTCGTGGCCGAGGTCGCGGCCGACCTGCGCCCGCGCGTCGAGGAGGCCGCGGCGACGCTGGAGATCGGCCCGTTGCCGGAGGTCGAGGGCGACCCGCGGCAGCTGCGTCGCGTGCTGCAGAACCTGCTGGCCAACGCGCTGAAGTTCCGCGCCGAGGCGCCGCTGCGCATCGAGGTCTCGGCGGTGCGGGACAGCCAGGAGTGGGTCGTGACGGTGCGCGACAACGGCCGCGGCGTGCCGCCGGAGCAGGCCGGGCGCATCTTCGGCATGTTCGCGCGGGCCGATCAGCGGATCGACGGCGCGGGCATCGGGCTCGCCGTCTGCCGGCGCGTCGTCGACGCCCACGGCGGCCGCATCTGGGTCGAGCCGGCGCCGGGTGGCGGCAGCGCGTTCCGCTTCACGCTCCCGCGTCAGCTCAGCCGCCGCCGATGAAGTCGTGCACCTCGACCAGCGCGCCGGGGCGCTCGACCGCGACCGCCGACAGGTCGCCGGCGCGGCTCAGCCAGCGCTCGAGGAACGGGTGCGGGTCGACCGCCGGGCCGCCGAACGGGTGGATCTCGAAGTGCAGGTGCGGCGGCGTCGGCTCCGCGTCGCCGGTGTTGCCGACGTAGCCCAGCACCGTGCCCGCGGTCACGTGCGTCCCGGTGACCGCCGCGGGCGAGAACGCCGACAGGTGCGCGTAGAAGAACGAGTCGCCGTTGTCCATCACCACCCACAGGCGGTTGCCGGAGATCGGCAGCGAGCCGACCTTGTGCACGGTGCCGTCGGCCACGGCGACCACGGGCGTGCCGAAGTTGGCGAAGATGTCGTTGCCCTCGTGGAAGCCGGTGTCGGCCCGGAAGCCGCCGAACGGGCCGCCGATCGTCACCCGCCCGCGCACGGGGAAGAGGAACTGGCGGCCCATCAGGCGCTTCTTGTACGACGTGCCGCCGCGGGGCGCGCCCTCCGGCGGGAGCGGGCCGGACGGGGTCGAGGTGGCCTTCGGCTTGGGCGTGCGCGTGGCCGTCGGCGTCGCGGTCGCTCGCGGCGTCGCGGTCGCGGTCGGCGTCGCCGTGGGCTGCGCGACCGCGCCGTTGCGCGCGTGCGCGGACACGTCGGCGACCACGACGTCGGTCCCGGGCGGGAAGCTCCCGTGGGTGCCGGTGAGCGTCAGCTCGAGGCCCTTGCCGAGCGCGCTCACCACCACGTAGCCGGAGCCGTCCGGCAGCGGGTAGCGCTCCCCGGCGCGGGGCGCGGCGACGGCCTTGCCGCCCACCTTCAGGCCGCTGACCGTGCCGCCGTAGCGCACGCCGGAGCCGGTGTCGGTGGCCGTCCGGCGCACGGCGCGCGCGGTCACGGCGCCGTCCAGCAGGTCGACCTCGGCGGCCTCGGCCTCCGCGGTCGCGGACGCATCGCCGCCGGCCTTGGAGGTCGTGACGGACACGCTGCCGCCGCCGAGCTGGATGCCGTCCGGCGTGGTCGACGGCGCGCTGCGGCCCGTGCTGGCGTCGCCCGACGCGTGCACGCTCGCCACGCTGCCGAGCGACCCCGTGACCACGGCGGCCTGCGCCCGCGCCGCGGCGGTCTGCCGGGCCGGAGCGGCGGCCACGCCCACGACGAGGGCCAGCAGCGGAAGCGCGAGAAGGAACCGAACCCGCACCCGAAGAGTGTGCCAGACCGTACCGAAGCCACGACCGCCCTCCTCTACGGTCGAGGGCATGCCCGAGGCCGCCATCCTCGCCGAGGGGCTCGTGAAGTCCTACGGCTCCGTACGCGCGCTGCGCGGCGTCGACCTGCGCGCCGACGCCGGCTCCGTGCTGGGGCTGCTCGGCCCCAACGGCGCCGGCAAGACGACCGCCGTGCGCATCCTTACGACGCTGCTGCGCCCGGACGGCGGCCGCGCCCGCGTGGCCGGCCTGGACGTGGTGCGCGAGGCCAAGGCGCTGCGTGCGCAGATCGGCCTGGCCGGCCAGAACGCGGCGGTGGACGAGAACCTGAGCGGCCTGCAGAACCTGGACATGGTCGGCCGGCTCTACCACCTGGGCCGCGCCACGGCCCGGCGGCGCGCGCACGAGCTGCTCGAGCGCTTCGAGCTCACCGAGGCGGCCGACCGGCCGGTGCGCGGCTACAGCGGCGGCATGCGGCGCCGGCTCGACCTGGCCGCCGCGCTCGTCGCCCGCCCGCCCGTGCTCTTCCTGGACGAGCCGACCACCGGCCTGGACCCGCGCAGCCGCGTCGGGCTGTGGGAGACGATCGAGGACCGCGTGGCCGGCGGCACGACCGTCCTGCTCACCACCCAGTACCTCGACGAGGCCGACCGCCTGGCCGACCGGATCGCGGTCATCGACCACGGCCGGGTGATCGCCGAGGGCACGTCCGACGAGCTCAAGGCCCGCGTGGGCGGCGAGCGCGTCGAGGTGCGCCTGCGCGACCACGGGGAGGCGGGGCGGGCGCTCGAGGCCCTGGCCGGCGCCCGCAGCGACGACGGCCTGGTGGTCGTGCCGGGCGCCGCGGTGGCCGAGGCGGTGCGCCGGCTCGACGAGGCCGGCGTGGACATCGACGACGTCGCCATCCGCCGCCCGACGCTCGACGACGTGTTCATGGAGCTGACCGGCCACGCGGCCGAGGAGGACGGCGATGCCTGAGACCCTGGCCGACGCGCTGGTCATCCTCCAGCGCAACCTCATCCGCTTCACCCGCCAGCCGGAGATGCTGATCGGCTACACGATCCAGCCGATCATGTTCGTGCTGCTGTTCGTCTACGTGTTCGGCGGCGCGATCGACCTCAGCGGCTTCCCCGGCTCCTACGTCGACTTCCTGCTGCCGGGCATCCTCGTGCAGAACATCTGCTTCGGCGGCGCGCTGACCGCCGTCGGGCTGACCGAGGACCTCAACAAGGGCCTGATCGACCGCTTCCGCTCGCTGCCCATGGCCCGCTCGGCCGTGCTCGCCGGCCGCACGTTCGCCGATGTGATCGTGAACCTGTGCTCGATCGCGATCATGGTCGCGGTCGGGCTGATCGTCGGCTTCAGCTTCCACGCGAGCGCGCTGGACATCGTCGCCGGGGTCCTCCTGCTCCTGCTGTTCGGCTACGCGTTCTCCTGGGTGTTCGCGCTGATCGGCCTGAGCGCCAACTCGGCCGAGACCGCGCAGCAGTTCGGCTTCACCGTCATCTTCCCGCTGACGTTCATCTCGTCCGCGTTCGTGCCGGTGGAATCGATGCCCAGCGCGCTCGAGGCGTTCGCCAAGGTCAACCCGTTCACCATCACGGTCGACGCCATGCGGTCGCTGTTCCTCGGCACCCCGGCGGGCGACTCGATCTGGCAGGCCACCCTGTGGGGGATCGGCCTGGTCGCGGTGTTCGCGCCGCTGGCGGTCTTGAAGTACCGCCGCGTCTCCGCCCGTTAGGCGAACGTCCCCACCGCGCCGCTCACCGGCCAGAGCGTGCAGTTCACCGACACGTCGACCGACGCGACGGGCACGATCGACGACTGGACGTGGACCGTCGACGGAGAGTACGCGGGCGACGAGTCGACGCTGTCCTGGACGTTCGACGAGCCCGGCACCCACGAGGTGTCCCTCACGTCAAGGACGGCGACTACGACGAGGCCACCGCCACTACACAGGTCGCCGACGTCCGCCACGACGGGCGCCCGGTGTGGGAGTCCTCCGACGGCCGCATCCGCTACGAGTTCGGATGCGGCGGCTGCGTCGCCTATCCCGCGCAGGTCGTCCAATACCGGCACGGGAGGTTCGCCGACGTCCCCCGGCGCCACCCGGGGATCGTCCGCGCGGACGCTCCGCGGCTGTGGCGCCGCTACCGCGCGCGCCCGCGCTCCGTCGCCCGCCCGATGCCCGCTCCCTGGGCGGCCGACGAGTACCGCCTGGGCCACCACGCGCGGGTCTGGCGGGTCGTGCGGCACGCGCAGCGTGCCGGCCGGCTGCGGGCGCTCGGTTGCCCCCGCGGCTCGCCGCGGTGCGTGTCGGGTTTGTCGGCCTCAGCCCGACGCAGGCGACACGCGCCGCGGTCTCCAGGCACGCCGCCCGGCTCGTCCCGGCGACCTCCGCGCCGGCCGCTGACGGCCCCGGCCGACAGGCGCCACCGTGCGCGCGCACACGGCCATCCCGACCCGGCAACGTTTCCGGATGCTCCGCTAGGGAACCCGCGTCCGCGCCCCGGTGCGCAGGGACAGCGGGTCGCCCTCGATCAGCGCCGGGCCGCGGGCCGTGCGCGAGAGCAGCACCCGCGCCTTGCCGCGCATCGGGATGCGCAGCCGCACGGTGGCGCGGCCGTGCGCGTCCAGCCGCGCGCGGGCGGCGACGCGCCAGTCGAAGCGCCAGCGCGCCCAGCGCTGGACGGTGACGAAGACGCCCGGCACGGCGCGGACCTTGAGGGCGTGGGCGCCCACCGCCACCCGCAGCCTCACGCTCGCGCTCACCGCGACGGTCGCCGCCGGGCTCTCGCCGAGCGCGGTGCGGGCCCGGTAGGCGGTCGTCGCGCGCGGGCGCACGGTGGCGGCGAACGTGCCGTCGGCCGCCGGCGTGGCGATGCCGGCGCCGCGCCAGGCGCCGTCCGGGTCGAGTCGCTCGACGGCCACCGCCGCCGTGCCGGCGGGGGCGCGGCCCTTCAGCGCCACGGCCTCGCCGGCGAGCACTGTCGCGCCGGGCGCCGCCAGCGCGGCGGCGACCACGTCGACCGAGCCGGTCATGAACGGGTGGATCGAGCAGTAGAACGGGTGCACGCCGACGCTCGCGAACGCCTCCGCGAACGCGCCGAAGCGGCCCAGCGGGCCGGAGTCGAACGCGCCGTCGGTCGCCCGCACGTCGTGGGACACGAAGTCGCTGTTGCGCCAGGCCACCGAGTCGCCGGCGGTCGCGGCGTCGCCCATCGTGTCGAAGCCGGGCGCCCCGACGTCGACGCGCGGCTGGCCGACCTGGCCGGTGTTGGGATCGGCCTGGTGGGCGGCGATCAGCGGCCCGCAGGCCGGGCAGGTCATGATCTCGTCGCCGGTGTTCGGCAGCGCCGACCGCTTCAGCAGCGAGAGCGAGTGCGGCGCGCCGCCCTGGCTCTTGTTGATCAGCTTGACGGTCGTGCCCGACTTCACGGTCAGCGTGCCCGGGAAGAAGCTCTGGGCGTCCTGCATGTAGCCAGCACCGACACACCGAGCGCGGCGACGGCGGCGAGCGCCGCCGGGGTGCGACGATTCATTGTGGGGGCCTCCTGAGAGGTGCGGCTAGCCGCCTGGTTTCAGGGTCGGTCCCTGATTTACGCGGGCGGGCGGCGCCACTAGCGTCGCCGCATGTTCGAGAAAGCGATGGAGAAGAGCGTCCGGCCGTTCCTGCAGCCGGGCGAGGAGCTGCTCAACGTCACGCTCGTCCAGGGCAAGGGCATCGCCAAGGCGATGCTGGCCGGCGGCGTCGTGGGCGCGATGGCCGTCGGCGCGCACCGCGACCGCAAGGCCAAGGACGACGGCGGGGACGTGCAGCTGTCGAGCAAGATGGGGCTCGCGCTCACCGACCGGCGGCTGCTGCTGTTCAAGGCCGGCGGCGCGGTGACGCTGAAGGCGCGCGAGCTGCTCACCGAGGTGCCGGTGGCCGACGTGGACGACATCGAGATCGGCAAGGGCGTCGTGACCAAGCCGGTGACGCTGACCATCCGGGGCGAGACGTTCGCCGTCGAGACGCCGCGGGCGTCCAACACGGACAAGCTCGTGCAGGCGTTCGCGGCGGCGAAGGCCTAGAAGAGGCCGCGGACGGCCCACAGCGCCCGCGGCGTGCCGCGCGGGCGCAGGCGGCCGGTGGCGAGCGCGCGCAGCGGATCCAGCCGGCCGGCCACGACGTCCACCCAGTCCGCATAGCGGCAGCGGAGCTCGACGTCGACGCGGTCCGCCCGGCCAGCGGCCGCTGCGGTCGCCCCGTTGTCCACGCACACGTGCCAGGGCTCGGCGTCGGCGAACTCCCACTGCACGGTGAACGGCCCGGCGGGCGCGCGGCGGTGGTCGACGGCGCGGCGGATCGCGTCGAAGAGAATCGCCATCGACGCCGGGTCGCGCGGCGGCGCGCCGTTGCCCGGGCCGATGAAGCCGGCGCGCAGCATCGCCAGCCCGCGCTCGGCCCGTTCGGCCGCCGAGAGCTCGAGCGGCAGGATCTGCGGGCCGGGCAGCGTCTCGAGCGGCAGCCCCGCGGCGCGCATCTTGGCCTCGAAGGAGCGCGCGCCCTCGGTGTAGATCTCCTCCAGCGTGAAGCCGAAGCACTCCGTGTAGGAGCGGTCCCAGCCGGGCGGGACGAACACCGCCAGCGAGTAGGGCGTGACCTCGCGCAGCAGGTCGGCCACTGCCGCGGGCACGTCCGAGTCCTCGGCCGCCAGGTCGTGCAGCAGCTTGACGCCGAAGCCGATGTGGCGCTGCTCGTCCAGCGCGACCTGGCGCATGCCCTCGGCGAACGCGGGCAGCAGCTCGCGGCGCCGCAGGTAGTCGGAGATGACGTGCTGGCCGGGCTGGGCCAGCAGCGCCTCCACGACGACGTGGTACATCGTCACCGCGCGGGCCAGCGCCGTCC
>JAICUS010000761.1 GCA_025935735.1 Solirubrobacteraceae bacterium
GCACACGATCTACGTCGGCACCGACACCGGGCGGATGTGGAAGACGAGCGACCTGGGCGGGACCTGGACGCGGCTGTCGGGCACGCCGACGCGCTGGGTGAACGCGATCATCTCCGACCCCACCGACCCGGACCACGTCTACGCCGCCTTCTCGGGCTACCGCGAGGGCGACGAGTCGGCGAACGTCTATGAGTCCTCCGACGGCGGGGCGACCTGGCAGAACATCAGCCTCAACCTGCCCAACGGCCCGGTCGAGGAGATCTCCTACGACCAGGCGCACCACGTCCTGTACGCGGCCACGGACTTCGGCCTGTTCGACCGCAAGGACGGCGACTCGAGCTGGTACAACGTCGGCGCCGGCGGGATCCCGCGCGTCCCGATCATGGACGTCAAGGTCAGCGGCGACGGCAAGTGGCTCTACGCGGCGACGTTCGGCCGCAGCGTCTGGCGGCTGCCGCTCTCGGTCAGCGTGACCCAGGGCGACGGCAGCGGCAACGGCGGGACGGGCGGCACCGTGCCGGCCACGCTGTCGCTGACGCTGGGCGCCCCGGCGAGCTTCGGCGCGTTCACGCCGGGCGTGGATCGCACCTACGACGCGCAGACCTCGGCCACGGTCACCTCCACGGCGGGCGACGCGGCCCTGACCGCGTCCGGGCCGGTCCACCTGGCCAACGGGGGATTCTCGCTGCCCGACCCGCTGCAGGTCGACATGACGCCGGGGACTTGGAGCGCCCCTGTGTCGAACGACCCGGTGGCGATCGCGTTCCACCAGCACATCGGGAGCACCGACGCGCTGCGCACCGGCAGCTACAGCGCGACCGTCACGTTCACCCTGTCGACGACGAACCCGTAGAGGAGCTTCAGCGGGGGCGCCGCTTCGGCGCCCCCCGCTTGACCACGACGACGCGCAGCGCGCCGGTGGCGGAGGCCGGGAGGCGCAGCGTTGCCCGGCGGCGCAGCGACACCTTGCGGCTGCACCTCGGCGGCGTCGGGCCCGTGCCCAGCGCGGCCGGGCAGGCCCAGGCGGTGAGCTTGCCTGAGACGTGGCCGGCGCGGCGCAGCCTCACCGTCGGGCGCCCGGCCGCCGCGATGACCGCGCGCGGGCGGGACGCCATGGCGAGCGTGACGCCCTTGGAGTTGCGCAGCTTGACCGTGCGGTGGCGGAGCACCGACGCCGCGGCCGACGCGTTGAGCACCGGGCCGACGTAGCGGGCCGACCACACGACGGTGGCGCCGCCGGCGTTCGACGCCGTCTCGCGCACCCGCAGGATCGCCCCGAGGTCGCCGGACGCGACGGTGTAGGAGCTGACGTTGGCGTCGCCGCGCGGCGTGCAGACGTTGGTGCAGCGCATCATCTGCACGGTGTCGCTGTCCACGGCCGGGCCGGTCCAGACGCCCGGGGCGATGCTCAGCACGTCGCCCACGTGGCCGGCGGACGTCGACAGCACGGGCAGCGCGGCCCAGCGCGGCGCGGCGGGCGCCACGGTGGCGCTGCGGTCCGAGCGCGCGGACACCGTGCCGTCGGCGTTGCTCGCCGTGCTCACGGCCACCAGGCCGAAGCCGACGTCGGCGGAGGTCGGCGTGTACTGGGCGCCGCTCGCCCCCGCGATCGCCCCGCAGCTGTCGGCGTCGCAGCGCTGCCAGGCGATCGAGTACGCCGTGTCCCCCGTGGCCTGCCAGGCGTAGCTGGTCACGGTCAGCGTCGCGCCCTGAGCGGCCGCGCCCTGGATCACCGGCCGCATGGTGTTGACCGGCGGCGCGGCGGCCACGGCCGCGGTGCTGGCCGAGGTCGCGCTGCCGGTCCCGGCGGCGTTCTCCGCCGTCACGACCACCAGCAGCGCCGCGCCCTCGTCGTCGCGCGTGAGCGTGTAGGAGGACGACGTGGCGCCGTCGATGTCCGAGCAGCCGCCGGCGTCGCAGCGCCGCCACTGATAGGCGAAGCGCGTCGGGTTGTTCGTCCAGCTGCCGGGGCTCGCGGTCAGCGTGCGCCCGCGGACCGTGGTCCCGCTGACGGACGGGACGACGGTGTCCTGCGGGACCGGCGCCTCGGTGACCAGCAGCGCCGGGCTGTGCGCGGTCGCGTTCTGGCCGGCGGCGGTCACCGCGACGTAGAGCACGATCGCGTGGCCCAGGTCGGGGTCGCTCAGCGTGTAGTGGTCGCTCGCGCCCACGGCCTGGCAGTTCGATGCGCCGTCGGCGTCGCAGCGCTTCCACGTGTAGGCGACGTCGTCGAGCGGCAGGTTCCAGGCGCCCGGGTTGGCGGTCAGCGTGCGCGGGATCTGCGGCGTGCCGCCGATGCTCGGCGCCTGGCGGTTGGTCAGCGCGAGCGCCTGGACGGTGCCGGTGACCGCGCTGGTGGCCGTCGCCGAGCCGCCGGCGGACGCCGCGGTGACGCGCACGGCCAGCGTGTGGCCGACGTCGGCGGCGCCGAGCGTGTA
>JAICUS010000854.1 GCA_025935735.1 Solirubrobacteraceae bacterium
ATGCGCCGCACGGGCCTGCTCGACCGGCACGTCCTCCGGCGGCGGCCCGGGCAGAGCCAGCATCGCCTCCACTATCGGCCGCAGCTCGGGATGGATCACCAACCGCAGCCTAGGGACTGTCCCCTTTACGTTGCCGCTCGTCCCCGAATCTCGCCTTGAGCGGGGACATTTCCCTAAAGAGACCTGTCCCCCGTGCGGGCGACGCCCGGACGGGGGACTGTGGGTGGGCGGGATGCTTTTAGGCGATGCGGAAGCGGGCGACGAGCTCGTGCAGCTCGCCGGCGGAGTCCTGCAGGCGCTGGGCTGAGGTCGCGATCTCCATCGTGGAGGCGCTCGTCTGCTCGGTGCCGGCGGACACCTGCTGGCTGGCGGCGGTGGAGCGCTCGGCGACGCTCGCCACCTGATCCAGCTCGGAGTGCAGGTTCTCGGCGCCGGCGGCGACCGCGCGGGCGCTGTCGGCCACGTGGGTGATCCGCTCGTCCATGCGGGCGATCGCCTCGTCGATGCGCTCGAACGCGGCGCGGGTCTCCTCGACGGTCGCGGTGCCCTCCTCGGTGCGCGCCGCGCCCTCGGCGACGATCGACACGACCGTCTCGGTCTCCGACTGCATCTGGCCGACCAGCCCGGCGATCTCCGCCGCGGCGCCGCCGGCGTTCTCCGCCAGGTGGCGCACCTGCTCGGCCACGACCGCGAAGCCGCGGCCGTGCTCGCCGGCGCGGGCGGCCTCGATGGCCGCGTTGAGCGCCAGCAGGTTGGTCTGATCGGCGATCTCGGTGATGCGGCCGACGATCGAGCCGATCTGGCCGGACTTGGCCTGCAGCTCGGCGATCGCCTCCGAAGTGGACTGGGCGGACTCGCGCACGGCGGTCATGGCCGTGTCGGCCTGGCCGACGGCGGCCACGCCGGCGCGGGCCAGCTCGCGCGCCTCGCGGGCGGCGTCGGCGGTCTCGCGGGCGGCCTCGGCGGACGCCTCGACGGCGCGGGCCATGTCCTCGGCCGACTCGGTGGCGCTGCCCAGCAGCCGCAGCTGCTCCTCGGCGCCGCCGGTGATCTCGCCCATCGCCTGCGCGGCCTCGCCGACGGCCTGACCGGCCTCGTCGGAGGTGCGGGCGACGGTCTCGGAGGACTCGCGGACGGTCGTGGCGGTGGACACCACGTCGCCGATCATGTGGCGCAGGTTGGCGGTCATGCGCTGGAAGGCGTTGCCGAGCGCGTCGCTCTCGGAGACGGGCTCGACCTCGACGGTCAGGTCGCCGTCGGCGATCCGGCCGCCGGCGCGCTCCATCGTGCGCAGGTACTCGACCATGTCCTCGAAGGCGCCGGCGGTGGCGCCGAGCTCGCCGCCGACGCTGACCGAGATGCTCTGGTCGACGTTGCCGCCGGCGATGCCGCGGGCGGCGGCCAGCAGCGTGCGGGCGGCGCGGACCAGCGGGCGGGCCATCAGCAGGCTGACCGCCACGGCGATCAGGAGGGCCAGGCCGAGCAGCAGCATGACGAGGCGCTGGCCGTTCGACGCGGTGGCCTGGGAGTCGCGGGCGATCTTGTCCGTGACGGCCTGCTCGCCCTCGACCAGCTTGTCGTTGTTCTCGTCCGCGGTCTCGGTGTCGGCCTCGACGGCGTCGACGGCCTTGGCGACGGCCGGCGAGAGCGGCTTGCCGATGCTCCCGGCGGCGAGGTCGAAGACGTGCTGGCGGCCGCGCTCGATCTTGGCGATGAGCGCCGCCTGGGCGGCCGCCTGGCGACGCAGCGCGGGCGTGCGGGCGTGCTGGGCGAACTGCGTGAAGCCGTCGAAGGACTCCTTCATCA
>JAICUS010000835.1 GCA_025935735.1 Solirubrobacteraceae bacterium
AGCGCGTCGTGCGGCGTCCGCGCCCGTCGCTGCGCAACGTCCCGGCGGTGCGGCGGGTGCGGGTGGCGCCGTTGACCACGTCGTTCCCTCCGGGCACGCCGCGAGCGCGGCGGCGTTCGCGACCGGCGCGGCGACAGAGCTCGTGCCCGCCGGTCCGCCCCTGGCGCTGCTCGCGGCCGCGGTCGGCGCCTCGCGGGTGTACGTCGGCGTGCACTACCCGCTTGATGTGCTCGTCGGCGCGGCGATCGGGGCGGGGATCGCCAGGTCGACCCGCAGGGTGTGGGGGACGCTGCCGGCGCGCGCCGATGACGCACCGCCCTGCGAGGACCGCCGCCGCCGGCCGCCCAACGCGGACGGCGCGGGGATCACCGTCCTGGTGAACCCCCGGCTCCGGCTCGAGCTCCGGCGACGATCTCGCGCAGACGCTCCGGGAGCGCCTCCCGCACGTCCGGATCAGTCAGCTCGAAGACGGCGACGGGCTGGATGACGCGCTCGAGGCAGCGGCGGGCGACGCCGGCGAGACCGTCGGCGTGGACGCGGCCGCGATCGACGGCCGCCTGTTCCTCAACCGCGCCGGCTTCGGCGCATATCCCGACATGCTGGTGCACCGCGAGCGCCCGCGCCCCTGGCTCGGGCGCTGGCCGAGCCAGGTCGTCGCCTTCATCATCGCGCTGGTCGGGGCGCGGCCGCTCGAGCTCACCCTCAACGGAACGCGCCGGCGGGTGTGGCTCGGGTTCGTCGGCAACTGCCGCTGCGCGCGCTCACGGCGACGCCCGGTCCCTCCCGGCTCGGCGTCGCAGGCGCAGCATCAGCCAGCCGCGCGCGAGGACCAGGAACGCGCCGGCGCCGGGGAGCAGCGGGAGCATCTCCTCCAGCGGCACGGGCCCGACGTGCGCGATCACTGCATCGCCGCCTTGCCGCGCTCGACCTGCTCCTGCCATTCGGACTCGCTGACCGCCCGCTCGCCGTACTCGTCGTGGAGGTTCCACCAGGCGTACGGCGGGGTCTGCGGGTAGCCCTGCGGCGAGTCCTCCCACTCCTCCTGGCGCCCGAGCGCCGTGATGTCGAGGTAGCTCCAGGTGCTGCCCATCGCCTCGTCGCCGCGGCTGTTGATGAGGTAGGTGCGGTAGATCCGGTCGCCGTCGCGCAGGAAGGCGTTGGTGCCGTGCCACTCGTCCACGCCGAAGTCGGCGTCGAAGTCGTCCGTGAGCGTGTACCAGGGCAGGTCCCAGCCCATCCGCGCCTGCCAGCGCTGGATGTCGCGCTGCGGGGCGCGCGACACCAGCGCGAGCGTGGTGTCGCGGGCGTTCAGGTGCGCCGGATGGGCGATCTGGTCGGCGACCATCGAGCAGCCGCGGCAGCCGCTGTGGGGCCAGCCGGCCACGCCGGGCTCGTAGAAGAAGCGGTAGACGATCAGCTGACGGCGGCCCTCGAACAGGTCGAGCAGGCCGGCCGGGCCGTTCGGGCCGTCGAAACGGTACTCCTTCTCGACGGCCATCCTGGGCATGCGGCGGCGCTTGGCGGCCAGCGCGTCGCGCGCGCGGGTCAGCTGCTTCTCCTCCACGAGCAGCCGCGCGTGGGCGGCCTCCCACTCCTGCGGGGACACGATCGGGGGCAGGTTCATCGGGTTCTCCTTGGTCATGGTGGGTCAGGCGATGGCCGGTTCGCCCTCGGCGACGGGCTCCCGGCGCTTGCCGAGCAGCACGAGCGCTCCGAGCGCTCCGAGCGCGGCGATGAAGATCGCCGCGGCGAAGGCGGACTGGTAGCCGTGCGTGAGGGCGGTCAGGCGGTCGCCGCCGTGGGCGCCGGACAGGGCGGCCGTCGAGAGGATGGCCGTGCCGATGGCGCCGCCGATCTGGAAGGAGGCGTTGTTGAGGCCCGCGGCCAGGCCGGCTTCGGTCTCGGCCACGCCGGCCAGCGACGCGATCGAGCCGGCGACGTAGGCGGC
>JAICUS010000292.1 GCA_025935735.1 Solirubrobacteraceae bacterium
AGCCTTCGCGGCGTTGAGCCGCCCGCCGCTCACGGAGTACTCCGCCATCACGTCGCGCGGGTCGACCGCACCGGCCGGATCCCGCTGGCGCAGCGCGGCTGCCATGTCCAGCGCGGTCCGGAACGGCGGGTTGGGGGGCCGCTCGGCCGAGCCGTCGCCGCCGCCGTCGTCGGGCGGCGCCTGCCCGTCCATCAGTGCCGCGACGCCGGCCACCATCGGCGCCGCCATCGACGTGCCGCTCTGCTGACCGACCCACGTGTTGAAGCCGTTCTTCGACCAGAAGTCCGTGTAGATGTGCTCGCCGGGCGCGAACAGGTCGACCGAGGTCGCGCCGACGTTGCTCTCGCACGACGGCGAGTCGTCGAACGTGCTCGAGCCGACGCAGACGACGTTCAGCGCAGGGGAGCTGCACGGATAGACGGGGAGGTTGTCCTTGTCGATGTCGGTGCCCTCGTTGCCGGCGGCGACCACGAACAGCGTGTCTTGGTGCGCTCCGAAGAACGTGTTGAGGTCGTCGATCTCGGCCTGCGCCAAAGGGTGCAGCGGATCGGTGGAGAAGGAGGCGACGACGATCTGGGCGCCGTTGTCGACCGCGTACTGGAACGCCGCCTTCACCGACTCGAGCGTGCCGCCCCCGCAATCGTCGAGCGCGGGCACCGGCAGGATCTTGGCGCCGGGCGCCACGCCGACCACGCCGTTGGCGTCGTCGGCCGCGGCGACGACGCCGGCGACCGCGGTGCCGTGGTCCGGCGGCTGCGTCGCATCGCAGCCGGGCGGGTTCACGGGGTCCGGCCACGCGGTGGCACCGTGCACCAGCGCAGGCTTGATGTCGGTGTTGTCCGGATCGATGCGCGTATCGACCACCGCGACGGTGATGCCGACGCCGGTCTGGTCTTCGACCCGGGCCTGCTGGGCATCGATGTCGGCGTCCTCCACCGCCGTCGGGAACCCTGTCGCGGGACCCGTGTTCTCCAGGCCCCACTGGCGATTGGAGTAATCGACGGGCGTCGCCGCCGCGTGGAAGACGACCGCGCTGGCGCGCGCCGCCGCCGGCAGGCCGCCGAACAGCGCGCAGCAGAGGAGGAGGGCGAGCGCAAGGCCGGTGCGCGGACGCGTCACCCTCGTATGATCGGCCATGTCCTGGGGGCCTTTAGTTAAGAGAATGGAGAAGTCTGTTGCCTGACCTGAGCGGCCCCGCCGTTGGCACGTGGAGCGGCGGGCGCTTCATGCGCTTCGGCGAGCCGGTCGACGACGAGCGGTACGCCGCGCTCCTGCGTCCGGACCAGCGTATCCGCACGATCCTCACCGCCGACGTCTATGGCGAGGGGGCGGCGGACGCGCTGCTGGGGCGCGCGCTGGAGGGCGTGCCGCGCGAGTCGTATGCGCTCGCCGGGGCGATCGGGCACGACTTCTACACCGGCGAGCGCGATGGGCCGAAGGGCTTCCCGCGGTTCACCGACCCGCGGCTGCGCGGGCCCGAGGGCTACGCGGACTACGTCCGGATGGCCACCGAGCGCAGCCTCGAGCGCTGCGGCGCCGACCGCTTCGACCTGCTGCTGCTGCACAACCCGGACCGCACCGGTTACACGAGCGAGGCGGTGTGGGACGCGCTGGCCGCGGTGCGCGACGAGGGGCTCACGGAGCGGCTCGGCGTCGCCCCCGGCCCGGCCAACGGCTTCACGCTCGACGTCATCGACTGCCTGGAGCGCTTCGGCGACCGGATCGACTGGGCGATGGTCATCCTCAACCCGCTCGAGCCGTGGCCGGGCGAGCTGGTCCTGCCGGCGGCCGAGCGGCACGGCGTCAAGGTGATCACCCGCGTCGTCGACTACGGCGGGCTCTTCCACGACGACGTGGCGCCAGGGCACGAGTTCGCCCGCGGCGACCATCGCGGCTTCCGGCCGGAGGGCTGGATCGAGGCCGGCCGCGACCGGCTGGACCGGATGCGGCCGGTCGCCTCCCGGCACGGCCTGACCATGCTCCAGCTCGCCTGCCAGTGGAACCTGGCGCACGGACCGGTGCGCTGCGTCGCGCCGACGCTGATCGAGGAGCCGGACGGCGCCAAGCCGATCGAGGCCAAGCGCGCGGAGCTGGCGGCGGTGGACACGCACGTCGTCCTGAACACGGATGAGGTCGAGGAGATCCGGCGGATCGGCGACAACACCGGCTCGATGACGCTCAAGGGCGCCGCGCCGGACTTCAGCGGCGAGCCGCTGCCCGACCGCTGGCCGATCAGCCCGGAGCTCTCCGCGCTGGCCGGGCGCTGGGGCATCGAGCCCGTGCGTGACCTGACCAAGGCCGCTTAAGCGCGCAGCGCCGCAGTCGATCACCGGGCAGATGCTTCGTCTGCCCGCCATCGGCGCCGTGCTGCTCGCGCTCCCCGCGCTCGCGCTGGCGACGGCCGGCACCCCGAAGCGGTCCGACGTCTCCGTCCACCGCGACACCCGCGGCGAGCTGCAGGACGTCGACCTCGCCGGCGTCGTGGCCACCGCGCAGGCGGACACCAACGCGGACGGCCTGCCCACGACGTGGTGCGGCGACGAGCTGACCGCCAACGACACGGCGCACGCCGCCACGCCGGCCGGCGCCGCCCAGTTCAAGGTCGTCTACGCCTACGCGGCCGACCGCCCGGACCGCTTCGCCGGCTGGGCGAGCGCGCTGCAGGCGAACGTCGCGGTGATCGAGCGCTTCCTCAGCGCCGAGGACGGCGGCAAGAAGGCGCTGCGCTTCGACATGGGGACGCGCTGCGGGCCGCAGTACGTCGACATCCAGACGGTCCAGCTGCCCGGCGCGCGCTCCAGCTACGCCGACGACTTCTCCGCCATCGCCGGCGCGGTGGACCGGGCGCTCGGCCCCGCCTCCGGCCCGCGCGACGCGATCATCCTGGCCGACGGCCTGTCCGGCTCCACCCAGGAGTACGGCCTGGGCGAGACGATCCTGGGCACGAGCGGCGAGGTGCCGGGCGCGGCCAACGTCCACAACTCCGGCGGCCTGACCTCGGTGCTGTTCAGCCGCGACGGCGCCGCCGCCCCGGGCGCCGCCAAGTGGGGCTGGTGGCCCGAGGGCATGCTGCACGAGATGACGCACAACCTGGGCGCCGTGCAGTGGGGCGCGCCGCACTCCACCGAGCCGCCGGGCCAGTCGCTGCCGCAGTACGGCCACTGCTGGCAGGGCGCCGACGTCATGTGCTACACGGAGGACTCCGGCGCCGCGCACCCGATGCGGACCGACTGCGCCGCGCTGGCGGGCGCCATCCCCGAGAGCTACGACTGCGGCCGCGACGACTACTTCAACCCGGCGCCCGCCGCCGGCTCCTACCTCGCCACGCACTG
This sequence comes from Solirubrobacteraceae bacterium, assembly GCA_025935735.1. Next base: position 3,333 of record JAICUS010000292.1, read on the forward strand.
GAACACCTACGACTCGGCGTTCCTGGCGCCGTGCGGCGAGATCGCCCCGGCATGCGGCGGCGGCAACCTCTGGGTCCCGACCCCGCCGGTCGCCACGAGCCCGCCGAGCACCATGGGCAACGCGCACCGCGGCACGGCCGTCGTGGCTCGCCCGGGCGTGTGGTCGAACTCCCCCGCGAGCTACGCGTACCGCTGGCAGCGCCAGGACGGCTTCACCTGGGACGACATCTCCGGCGCGACCGGCCAGCGCTACCTGCCGACCTCCGACGACGTCGGGCTGCGGCTGCGGGTGGTCGTCGTGGCGACCAACGACGACGGCAGCGCGAGTGCGGCCTCGTCACCCACGCTGCCGGTCGGCGCGACGCGCCTGGACCGCAAGGCGGCGACGTCGAGCCACAAGCCGCGCCGGCGGGCGTCCGCCGCGCGGGCGCACGCGTCCAAGAAGAAGCGGGCGAAGGCGCGCGCGGCGCGCAAGAAGCACCGCAAGGCACGCCACAAGCGCGCGGCCCACCGCCGGTAGAGCAACAATGTCGGGCGTGCCCGACGACTCGCTGCGCGGCAAGCTGATCCTCGCGTCCCCCATCCTGCACGACCCCAACTTCGCGCGCACGGTGGTGCTGATCGCCGAGCACACCGACGAGGGCGCGATGGGGCTCGTGCTCAACCGGCCCGCGACCTCGACCGTGGGCGAGGCGGTCCCGGACCTCTCCTGGCTGGCCGGCGACGAGGAGCCCGTCTACGTCGGCGGGCCGGTGGCCGAGACCGCCGTGATCGTGCTGGCCGAGTTCGACCGGCCGGAGCTGGCCGGCGCGCTGGTAGAGGGCGACCTGGGCTTCATCGGCTCAGACGCCGACGACCCGGAGCACCTCGACGGCGCGATCCGCCGCGCGCGCGTCTTCGCCGGCCACGCCGGCTGGGGCCCAGGGCAGCTCGAGGACGAGCTCGCCGAGGAGGCCTGGATCATCGAGCCGCCCAAGCGCGACGAGATCTTCACCGCGGATCCAGGCGATCTATGGGCGGCGGTGCTGCGCCGCAAGGGCCAGAAGTACGCCCTGCTGGCGACGATGCCGCCGGACCCCTCGCTGAACTAGTCCTTCAAGCGGTAGCCGGCGCCGCGGACGGTCTCGAGCTGGGTGACGCCGAACGGCCGGTCGATCTTGTCGCGCAGGTAGCGCACGTAGACGTCGACGATGTTCGAGCGGTTCTCGTAGTCGTAGTCCCAGGCGTGCTCGAGCAGCTGGTAGCGGGAGAGCACCTCGCCGGGATGGCGCATGAACGTCTCCAGCAGCTGGAACTCCTTGGCCGACAGGTTGACCTCGGTGTCCTCGCGCCACACGCGGCGCGACGCGGGGTCGAGCTTGAGCGTGCCGACCTCGAGCACCGGCGGGCGCTCGACCGGGCCGCGGCGGGCCAGCGCGCGCAGGCGGGCGAGCAGCTCGGCGAACGAGAACGGCTTGGCCAGGTAGTCGTCGGCGCCGCCGTCGAGGCCGGCCACGCGGTCCTCGACCGAGTCGCGCGCGGTGAGCATGATCACCGGCGACCAGATGCCGTCCTCGCGCAGCTTGCGGCACGTCTCGAAGCCGTCTATCCCCGGCAGCATCACGTCGAGCACGATCGCGTCGTAGCCCGTCGAGCCGGCCATCCACAGCGCGTCCTCGCCCTTGATGGCGACGTCCGCCGCGAGTCCCTCCGAGCGCAGACCGCGCCGGATGAGGCTCGCCATCTTGATCTCGTCCTCGACCACCAGCACTCGCATGGATCTCATGCTTCCCGTCTCGTGTGAGCCGAACATGAGAGTCTCACACCGGCAGCGCGATCCACACGTCGGCCCCCGGCTCGCCGTTGCGGGCGTGGGCGCTGCCGCCGTGGGCCTGGGCGACGGCGGACGCGATCGCCAGCCCGAGCCCCGCGCTGCCGCCGCCGCGCGCCTGGTCGGCGCGCGAGAAGCGCTCGAACGCGCGGGGCAGGAACGCGGGCGGGAACCCCTCGCCCTCGTCGCGCACGTGCAGCTCGACCGCCCCGTCGGCCTGGCGCGCGCTCAGCGCAACCGTGCCGCCGCCGTAGCTCAGGGCGTTGTCGACCAGGTTGGCCAGCGCCTGCTCGAGCCGCGCGGGATCGGCGCGCACCGTCAGCCCCGGGGCCGACTGGGGATCGAGCGGGCGCCCCTCGGCCCGCGCGCGGGTCTGGAAGCGCGCGGCGACGCGGCGCAGCACGTCCCCGGCGTCGAGCTCCTGCGGGTTGACGGGCAGCCGCCCCTGGTCCGAGCGCGCGATCACCAGCAGGTCCTCGGCGAGCCGGGAGAGCCGCTGCGTCTCCTCCGCCGCGGACTCCAGGGCCGCCTCGAGCTCCGCCCGGGTGTGGGGGCCGCGGAGCGCCAGCTCGAGCTCCATGCGCAGGATCGACAGCGGTGTGCGCAGCTCGTGCGAGGCGTCGGAGACGAACGCCCGCTCGCGGTTGAACGCCACCTCCAGCCGGCCGAGCATCTCGTTGAGCGTGCGGGCCAGCCGGCTCAGCTCGTCGTCGGCCAGCGGCACGGGCAGCCGGCCGCCGGCCTCGGCGGCGCTGACGGCGGCGGCGCTGCGGCGCATCCGCTCCACCGGGCGCAGCGCCGCGGCGGCGAGCGCGTAGCCGACGCCCGAGGCGATCAGCAGCGCCAGCGGCCCGCCGACGGCGAGCAGGGCGTGCAGCGCGTCGAGCGCCCGCTCGCGCTGCAGCAGCGACTCGCCCACCACGACGACGGCATCGCCCCGCGGCGTGCGGGCCGGCCGGGCGTACAGGCGCAGCGACGCGCCGTTGGGCTCGTGCCGGTCGGCGATCACCACGTGCCGGCGCGCCCGGGCGGCCTCGGCCGGCGAGAGCAGCGGCTCCTCGCCGGCGCTCGGCGTCGAGTCGAGCACCTGCGCGTTGGGCTCGAGCAGCTGGGCGAACGCCTCGCCGGTGCGCTCGCGCCGCCCCCGATTGGTCCCGGTGCGCACGAGCGCGGCGGCGTCGCCGGCGCGCGCGGCCAGCCCGTCGTCGATCGTCGAGTCGAGGTTGTCGGCCACGAGCAGGCTGAGCGCGATCCCGGCGGCCGCCAACAGCACCGCCATCACGCCGGTGAACGCCAGCGTCAGCCGAACGCGCACCGGCAGGCGGGACAGCAGGCCTGGGCGCGAGCGCATGGGTTCTATTTAGCGCGCTTTCGGCTCCGGGGCGGCGGGGCGGGCTCAGCGAACTGCTTGCTGGGTAGGGAGTGAAGGCCCTCGCCGCCGTGCGTGGATGATCCCGGTGTTGTAATCGTGGGTGCCCGGCGCGAGCGACGGCTGGCGTAGGGTCGAAGGTGAACCGGGGTCTGACTCAGTGGGTCGAGTCTGTAGAAGTGGTGTAACAGCGCCTTCGGCGTCGTCTTGAAGAAGGTCGGCCACCGGGGCGCCTCGAATCGTCGGTCACTGCGAAGCGACTGACGAAGGAGAAGCACCACGATGGCCGAGGACGGCAGGATGACGGCTGCGCAGGCGGTCGACAAGCTGATGGGGTCAGAGCACGCCGACGTGATCCGCGAGTCGGTGCGGTTCATGGTCGACGCGTTAATGGACGCCGAGGTCGCCACGATGGTCGGCGCCGAGTTCGGCGAGCGCGCTCCGGAGCGGCGCAGCACGCAGCGCAACGGCTATCGCGAGCGGGTGTGGGACACGCGCGCGGGCGCGATCGAGCTCGCGATCCCGAAGCTGCGGTCGGGCCCGGGGTACTTCCCGTCGTTTCTGGAGCCGCGCCGGCGCGCGGAACAGGCGCTGGTCGCCGTGGTCCAGGAGGCCTACGTCAACGGCGTCTCGACCCGCAAGGTCGATCGCGTCGTCGAGCAGCTCGGCGTGCGCATGACCAAGGACCAGGTGTCGCGGCTGTGCCGGCGCCTGGACGAGCAGGTCGCGGCGTTTCGCGAGCGTCCGCTGGAGGGCGCCTACCCGTACCTGTGGCTCGACGCCAAGCAGGAGAAGGTGCGCGACGGCGCGCACGTGCGCTCCAAGGCGGTCGTGATCGCCTATGGCGTGCACGAGACGGGGCGGCGCGAGGTGATCGGCCTCGACGTCGGCGAGATCGAGTCTGAGGCGTTCTGGCGCGAGTTCCT
>JAICUS010000116.1 GCA_025935735.1 Solirubrobacteraceae bacterium
CCTGCGCTTCCTTGAAGTCCTTCACCTCCAGGTGCTGGACGTCGTCGTCGTTGCAGTAGAGGCCCAGCGCGTCGACCATCGCCTGCAGGTAGACGCGCCACTTCTCGAGGTCGGTGTCGGTGGCCGCCGGCGCGGCGGGGAAGCGCTGCAGCAGCGCCCCGGACGACCGGGCGGGCAGCATCCGCTGCACCCCGCGATTGCCGAGCGTGCGCTGCAGGGCCAGGACGTCGGGCGGGGCGACGATCGCGCGGCGGGGCTCGGGGACGGGCAGCGGCTCGTGTGGCGCCTCGGTCGCCCGGCCGCGGATGGGTGCGAGGGCCCTGGAGGAGATGCGGCAACGCTAGGCGTGCGCGAGCGGCCGGGTCAATCCGCTCCGCGTGGGTACGCCGAGCGGTCGTCCCACCGGATTCGCGTCCGGCGCGACGCCGCGTGCCTCGCGGCCGTTCCGGACGGCGGAGGCGCCACGTTCCCGGCGCCGGCCGCCGACCCGGACGACGTCTCGATCCGGACATCGCTGCGCCGGGCGTCACAGACTTCCCCGCAAGCGCATCCTAGATCCAGGTGAGACGACGAGAACGCGAGCTGGCGGACCCGGCGGCCTTCGCCGAGCTCTACCGCGCCCGGGCGGACTCGGTCATGCGGTTCTTCTTGACGCGGACGTTCGACCTCGATCTCGCCGTCGAGCTGACGGCCGAGACGTTCGCACTCGCCTTCGAGCGCCGGGCGCAGTTTCGCGGGGACAGCGAGGCGGAGGCGGTCGGCTGGGTCTTCGCCATCGCCCAGCGGCAGCTGGCGCTGTTCCATCGCTCCGGGAAGGTGCACCGCCGGGCGCTCGACCGGCTCGAGCTGCAGCTTCCGGCGCCGTCCGAGGAGGACGTCGAGCGGGCGGTGGAGCTCATCGCGGCCGAGCAGCAGCACGCCGACCTGAACCGGCGGCTGAGCGCGTTGCCCGCTCGTCAACGCGATGCCGTGGCGTTGCGCGTGGTCGACGAGCTCTCGTACTCCGAGGTGGCCGAGCGCCTGGGCGTGAGCGAGCAGACGGCGCGCGCTCGCGTCTCGCGCGGGCTGTCGGCTCTGCGAGCCCGGCTAGCCGTCCCCCAGGAGGCCTGAGATGGAGTTCGACGCCCTGGCGCGACTCGGCGAGCAGTTCGAACGGCTGTCGGCGGCGCCGCCGCCGCGCCGTCGCCGGATTCGCCTGCGCTCGTCCGCGGCTGTCGTGGCGGCAGTGTGCGCCGGGGTCGCGGGCACCGCGAGCGCCGCCACCGTGATCGCCGTGTCTACCGGCGGCGGCACGCAGGAAGCCGAGCTGCGCCACGCGTTCAAGTCGCCCGGACCGGCGCCCGCCGGACTGGCGGCCGCCTACTCCGCGCTGGCCGATGGCAAGGTCCACGCGGGGCCGCCGGTCGCGGGCGCGCGCGTGACCGTCCACGGCAGCCCGGCGGGCGGGTGCATCAGCGTGCTGCCCGACGGCGCGCTGGGTCCCGGCGGCGGCTGCTTCACCGCGCAGGACGTGAAGGCGGGCGGTCTGTGGGAGACCGTCGGCGACATCCTGGTCGTCCTCGTGCCCGACGCGGCGACCGGCATCTCGGTCCGGGCCGCCGACGGGGCGCGCCGGCCGGCGACGGCGACCGGCAACCTCATCGTGGCCCGCCGCTCAGACGTCGTCAGCTACACGGTCGGCGGGAAAAAGACCACCATCGCGGCCGACGGGTGATCCAGCGGAGGGGGAGGGATTCGAACCCTCGGTGCAGGGGTTACCCACACAACGGTTTTCGAGACCGCCCGATTCAACCACTCTCGCACCCCTCCGGGGTGACGCCGCTGAGGGTAGCGATCAGCGCCTGCGGGCGGCGAAGAACGCGGTCAGCAGCGCGGCGCAGTCGGCGGCCAGGACGCCCGGCGTGACCTGCGGGCGGTGGTTCAGGCGCGGCTCGGCGAGGATGTCGAGCACGGAGCCGGCGGCGCCGGCCTTGGGGTCGGCGGTGCCGTAGACCACGCGCGGGACGCGCGCGAGGACGATCGCGCCGGCGCACATCGCGCACGGCTCGAGCGTGATGTAGAGGACGGTGTCGAGCAGCCGCCAGGAGCCGAGCGCCCGGGCCGCCTCGCGCAGCGCGAGCATCTCCGCGTGCGCGCTGGGGTCCTGGCGCAGCTCGCGCTCGTTGTGGGCCGCCGCGATGACCGCGCCGTCCGGGCCGGCGACGACCGCTCCGACCGGGACGTCGTCGTGCTCGAGCGCCCGCCGGGCCTCGGCGATCGCCAGCCGCATGAGGCGCTCATCTGTGCACAGAGAATTCACGGTTTCGTGGCAATTGGGGGTTGTCGTGCAACTCCGGCCTGCCGATCATGTTCTAGAGCCGGGACGGACCAACCGCCGCCGCCCGTCCGTCCGATCATGCACCTGCGCCGCCACCTGTTGCCCGTCCTGCTCGCCACCGCCCTGGCGGCGATCCTGCCCGCGGGCGCCCGGGCCGCCTCCGCGCCGTACCGGCCGGGCGTGGTGGTGGTGCGCTATGCGGGCGAGCACGCAGGCGGCGTGCCGCGGACCCGGGCGGTCGAGCTGCCCGCCGGCGAGAGCGTGGCCGAGGGGGTGCGCCGGCTGCGCGCGCGCCCCGGCGTGCTCAGCGCCACCCCGAGCTACATGGCCCACGTCTCGGGCTACGTCCCGTCGGACCCCGGCAACGGCGCGCCCGGCGGCTGGGAGGCGCTGCAGTGGAACTTCCTGCCCACGACCGGCGTCGACGCGCCGGACGCCTGGCAGCACCTCATCGACGCCGGCCGCCCGGGCGGCAAGGGCGTGGTGGTGGCGGTCGTGGACACCGGGATCGCCTACTCGAGCCACGCGGGGTACGCGCGCTCGCCGGACTTCTCCTCGATCCGGTTCGTCCACGGCTACGACTTCGTCGATCACGACGCCTTTCCCAACGACGAGAACGGGCACGGCACGCACGTCGCGGGGACGATCGCCGAGGGCACGAACAACGGCGTCGGCCTGACCGGGCTGGCCTACGGCGTCAAGCTGATGCCGATCCGGGTGCTCGACCGCCACGGGTGGGGCGACACGGTGCCGATCGCCAAGGGCATCCGCTGGGCGGTCGACCACGGCGCGCAGGTGATCAATATGTCGTTCGAGTTCCCGACCGGGATCAAGCGCGTGCAGATCCCCGACATCATGGACGCGCTCGCGTACGCCCGCAGCCACGACGTGCTCGTGGTCGGCGCCGCCGGCAACGCGGAGCAGCCGGCCGTCGCATATCCCGCGCGGGCGGGCGACGTGCTCTCCGTGGGCGCGACGACCGAGCGCGGCTGCGAGGCCAAGTACTCCAACGAGGGGCGCGACCTGGACATCGTCGCGCCGGGCGGCGGCCGGGACGCGCCGCTGCACCACGACCCGAACTGCCACCCCAAGGCGTCCGGCCGCGGCATCTACCAGATGACGTTCCTCAAGACCGCGTCGCCGCTGCGCTTCGGGCTGCCGAGCGGATACGTCGGCACCTCGATGGCCGCGCCGCACGTCACCGCCGCGGCCGCGCTGGTGATCGCCTCGGGGCTGCTCGGCCCGGCGCCGGCGCCGGACGCGATCGAGCGGCGCCTGGAGCTGACCGCGCGCGACCTCGGCGCGCCCGGCTGGGACAAGCACTACGGCTGGGGGCTGCTCGACGCGGGGCGGGCGACCGACCCCGCGATCCCGGTCACGTAGTCCGGACGATCAGCACCGAGCAGGGCGCGTGGTGGGAGACCCTGTTCGGCACCGAGCCGAGCAGGAAGCGCCGCGCGCCGGTCATGCCCTTGTTGCCGACGACGATCAGGTCCGCGCCGCGCTCCTCGGCCACGTCGAGGATCGCGTCCGCCGGGTCGCCCTCGCGGGCGAACGTCTCCACCTCCAGCCCAGCCTCGCGCACGACGTCGGCCGCGTCGCTGAGCGTCGCGTCGACCTCCTCGCGCGGGTTGACCATCCACTGCAGGTCGTCGGGGATCTGCTTGGCCTCCTCGCGCAGGCGCGCCTGCGGCACCGGCTCGTAGGCCGACACGAGGCAGACGGCGGCGCCGACCGACTTGGCGAGGTCGATCGCCTCCTCGACGGCCTTGCGGGCCGTTTCCGACCCGTCGGTTCCCACCACGATCGACCGGAACATGGGCGCGATCATAACCAGGGCCACCGTCCCGGTCCGCCGGTTCAGAGCTTGACGATCGCGATGACCGCGGCGGCGATCACGCACACGAGGATCACGACCTGCAGCCAGATCCAGAACCGGGGCAAGCCCGGCAGGCTAGCGGGGCCGCCGGCTCAGGCGGTCACCTGCTCCCCGGCGTTCGCGGTCACGGTGGTCACCGGCAGCCCGAGACCGGCCGCCTTGCTCGGGAGGTCGAGCTTGAGCCACTTGGACACCCGCGTGGGCAGCGTCGAGATGATGATCTCGTCGAAGCCGTGGATGTTGATGGCGTCCTGGATCGCCGCCAGCGGCTCCGGGTCGCCGACCATGCCCTCGACGTGGCCGCCGGCGGCCTCCTCCAGCCGCGGCAGGGCCCGCGCGAGCGTCTGGTCGGCCTCCGACTGGCCCTGGTCCTCGGGATCGACCAGCTTGTGCAGCCCGTGCGCGGTGTTCGGCACCAGCAGCGTGAAGCTCGCCGGGCCTTTCGCGGCGCGCTCCCGGACCGCGGCGAGCAGCCCCGGAGTGGCGGCGGTGCGATTGGCCACCACGAGGATCCTGGCCTCAGAGGTCATGCGGCTCTCCCTTCTCGCGTTCGTGTGGATTGTCGCAAGCGAGCGCGGTCCGTCAACCGCCGGCGCGCGTTCAGGCGGCGGCGAGCGCGCGGCGCAGGCGGGCGGCGGCCTCGGCGAGCGCCGGCTCGGGCACCCGGGCGTAGCCGAGCACCAGCGCCGGCGGGTGCGGGACGATCGCGTGCGGGCCGAGCGGCTCGACGGCCAGGTCGAGCGCGGCGGCCGCCCGCACGACCGCGTCCTCCTCGCCGCCGGGCAGCAGGGCGAGCACGTGCAGCCCGGCCGCCGCCCCCTGCGCCCGCAGCCTCGGGAGCGCGCGCAGCAGCGCGTCGCGGCGGCGGCGGTAGGCGGGCCGGGTGTGGCGCAGGTGGCGGTCGAGCTCGCCGCGCGCGAGGAAGCCGGCCAGCGCGAGCTGCTCGAGCACCGGCGCGCCGAGGTCCGCCCGGCGCTTCTCCTCGGCGACCGTCGCGGCGAGCCGCGCCGGCAGCACCGCCCAGCCCAGCCGCAGCGCCGGCGCCAGCGACTTGGACACCGAGTGGGCGTGGACGACGTGGTCGGGCGCGAGCCCCTGCACGGCGCCGACCGGGGCGCGGTCGTAGCGGTACTCGGCGTCGTAGTCGTCCTCGATCACCAGCGCGCCGGTCCTCCGCGCCCAGGCCACGAGCGCCGCGCGCCGCTCCGGGGCGAGCACGGCGCCGGTCGGGAACTGGTGCGCGGGCGTGACCAGCACGGCGTCGGGCGCCGCGGCGGCCAGCGCGGCCACGTCGAGGCCGTCGCGGTCGACCGGGATCGGCACCGGCTCGAGGCCGTGGTGCGCCAGCAGCCCGCGCGTCTCGGCGTGCGACGGGTCCTCGACGCCGATCCGCCGCGCGCCCTGGGCCACCAGCGCGCGGGCGACCACCACCAGCACCTCGGACACGCCGCCGCAGACCACGATCCGCGCCGGATCGGCATCCACGCCCCGCACCCGCCCGAGGTACGCCGCGAGCTCGGCCCGCAGCCGCGGGTGCCCGGCCGCGTCGGGATAGCCGAGGTCCGCGTCGGCGACCGCCGCCAGCGCGCGCCGCAGCGCGGCGCCCCAGGCGCGCCGCGGGAACAGCGCGACGTCCGGCGTGCCCGGCCGCAGGTCGAGCCGCGGCGGGCGCGTCACCGGCGGGGCGTCGAGCGCCGCGGGGCGCTCGGCCGTCTCGGCCGCGACGACCGGAGCCGCCCCTCGCCGGACGGTCAGGTAGCCCTCGGCCACGAGCTGGCCGTAGGCGTCGACGACCACGCCGCGCGAGACGCCCAGCGAACCGGCCAGCGCCCGCGAGGACGGCAGCCGCGTCCCCGGCGCGAGCCGCCCGGACGTCACCCCGTCGCGCAGCTGCCCCTCCAGCTGCGCCCGCAGCGACCGCCCACCGCCCCGGGCGAGCGCCACAAGCAGCTCCGGCGAACTGGTCCCATTCATCGGCGGGCGACTGGTACTGGAGAGCGGACCACTTGCCGCGTATCGTCGCACCCGTGTCCAGCCGCCCACCCGCCGACCGCAGCGATTCCGCGCCGGCGCGCCACCTCGGCACGCTCGCCGCCTCGCTGGCGGCCGCCGGCGCGATGGCGGCCGTCGGCTCCTCGTTCGCCGCGCTCGACGGGCTGCACCGCTACCCGGTGGCCGGCGGGCAGGCGCTGCGCTACACGGCGGGCGCCATCCTCCTCGCCGGGCTGGCCCGCGGGCGGATCGCCCGGCCGAGCCGGCGGGAGCTCGGGCGGCTCGTGCTGCTGGCCGCCACCGGGCTCGTCGCGTTCAACGTCCTCGTCCTGGCCGCCGAGTCCTCGATGGATCCCGGCAGCGTCGGCGTCGTGGTGGCCACCGTGCCGGTGCTGCTCGCGCTCGCCGGGCCGCTGCAGGCGGGGCGCAGGCCGGACCGGCGGCTCGTCGCCGCCGCCGCCATCGTGGCCTCCGGCGCGGTGGCCGTCCAGGGCCTGGGCGGCGACGTCACCGGCGCCGGGCTCGCCGCCGCGCTGGGCGCGCTGGCCTGCGAGGCGGCGTTCTCGCTGCTCGCCGCGCCGCTGCTCGCGACGCTCGGCCCGGTGACCGTCTCCACCTGGGCGGCCGGCCTCGCGGTGCCGATGCTGGTCGCGATCGCGCTCGTGACCGACGGCCCCGCCCACGCGCTCGCCGTGCCCACCGCCGGCGAGGCGCTGCGGCTCGGCTGGCTGGCGCTCGTGGTGACCGCGATCGCGTTCGTGCTCTGGTACTCGGCCGTGCGCTCGCTCGGCGTCGAGCGCGCCGGGCTCTTCTCCGGCGCCCTGCCGGTGTCCGCGCTGATGTGCGCCGCCGCGCTGGGCGAGTCCGCGCTCACGCCGGCGCGGTTGGCCGGCGTCTTGGCGGTCGCCGCCGGGATCGCCGCGGGCCTGCGCGTGGGCGGCGGCGCCCGCACGCCGGCACCAGAGCCGGCGCTGGCTTAGCCGCCGAGCTCCGCCCCGCCGGAGGCGTAGGCGGCCCAGCGGTGGCCCTTGCGCCGGCGCACCGTGAGGTCCACGGTGACGTGCGCGGCGCCGCCGAGGTGAAAGCTCACCCGCGGCGTGTAGCCCTTGCGCGCCTTGACCGTCTTGTGGAACGTCCGGCGCTTCTTGTCGGCCCGCAGCTTCATGGTGATCTTGAACCTGCCGCGGCCGACGGCCAGCGGGCGCAGCACGGCGGTGGAGCGCTTCGCCGTGCCGTTCAGCGTGAGCTCGCCGAGCGCGCGGGCGAGCACCGAGCCGCGGCCGGCGCGCAGCACGGCCTCGCTGACCGAGCGCGGCGGGTTGACGGCCGGGATGACCCGGTTGGAGAGGATCAGCGCGACGCTGTTGGCGCCGTTGCCGGCGAAGTCCGTGGCGTGCACGACCACGCGGCCGTGCGCGACCGTGAACGAGCCGCCCGGGCCGGGCGCCTGCGGCGCGCCGCCGTCGACCGTGTAGGTCAGCGACGAGAGCCCGGAGGTGGCGTCGGAGCCGCTCGCGGTGCAGGTGTAGGCGGCGCCGGAGTCGGCCACGCAGCTCAGCCCGGCGGCCGGCGCAGTGGCGTCGACGCGGACGTGAGCGCTCGCCGAGGTCGCGTTGCCGGCGTTGTCGGTCGCCCGGAAGGTGAGGGTCCAGTCGCCGTCGGCGCCGAGCGTGTAGCCGGCCGCGGGGTTGACGGCGGCCGCGGCACCGCCGTTGGCGGAGACGGTCACGCCGCCCAGGCCGGACTCGCCGCCGTCGGCGGCCACGCTGCAGCCCGCGGCGCTGACGCGCCAGGCGTCGCTGCCGCAGTCGACGGACAGCACCGGCGCGGTGCGGTCGATGCCAAAGGAGTCGTCACGCCAGCCGGAGGCGTTGCCGGCGTTGTCGACGACGCGCGTGTAGAGATGGTGCGAGCCGGGCGCGGAGACGCTGACCGCGGGCGTCGTCTGCGCCGCCGCGCTGGGATCGTCGAGCCTCCACTCGACCCGGGCGACCCCGGAGCCGGCGTCGGTGCCGGCGACGGTCGTCGCGTACGGCGTGTTCAGCCAGGCGGCGGCGGGCCGCGGCGTCGTGTTCGCCGGCGCGGTGCCGTCGACCTTGACCGTCTCCGAGCGCGGGGCCGAGACGTTGCCGGCGACGTCGACCGCGCGGGTCTGGAGCGTGTAGGTGCCGTCGGCGGTGATGGCCACCGGCCCGGGCTTCCAGGTCGTACCGCCGTCCACGCTCCACTCGCCATGGTCGAAGCCGGAGTCCGCGTCGGTCCCGGTCAGCGCGAGCGAGATGCTCTGCTGCCAGCCCGTCGGGGCCGCGGGCGACGTGTTGGCCGGCAGCACGGTGTCGACCTTGACGACGCTGTCGACCCAGTCGGACACCTGCCCGGCGTTGTCGACGACGCGGTGCGAGATCGTGTACCGGCCGTCGCCCGGCAGGGTGATCGTGCCGCCGCTCGCCACGGTCTGGCGGGCGCCGAAGTCGATCTCGTACTCCATCGTCTGCACGCCCGCCGTCGCGTCCGTGCCGGTCAGCGTGAAGGTGAGCGAATTGGTCCAGCCGCTGGGCAGCGAGGACGTGTCGACGGGGATGACGCTGTCGATCTTCACCGTCTGCTCGCGCCAGGTGGACGTGTTGCCGTTCCAGTCGACCGCGCGCGTCTCGATGTGGTGCCCGCCCTGCCCGGTGATCGCGACGACGCTGCCGGAGGGGCCCTGCTGGATGGAGCCGTCGGCCCCGCCCACGCGCCACTGCACGTACTGGACGCCGGAGGACGCGTCGGTCGCGCTCACGATGAAGTTGACGTTCGCCGTCGTGTACCAGCCGGCGATCGCGGTCGTGGAGGTGTCGGTCGGCGGCGTCGTGTCGCCGGAGACGTCGACGGTCACCGGGATCGCGCGCCAGCCGGACGGGTTGCCCGCCTTGTCCCACACCTGCGTGTAGAGGGTGTGCGCGCCCGGGCCGTCGATCGTGGCCGTCGCGCCCTGCGTCACGCTGCCGTTGTCGAGCTTCCACTCGACGTGGTCGACGCCCGAGTCGGCGTCGGAGCCCGAGACGGTGACCGTGGCGTGGTTGGCCAGCGGTCCGCCCGGCGCGACGGTCGTGTCGGTCGGGGCCAGCTCGTCGATCTTGACGGTATCCGTGCGCATGCTGCTGTTGCCGGCCCGGTCGTAGGCGGTGGTCACCAGCGTGTGGCTGCCGTTGCCGGTGACGCTGATCTGCGTGAGCGGCGAGATCGGCGTGTCCGGGTTGGCGTCGACGTGGTAGCTCATGTGGCCGTTGCCGCTGCCGCCGTCGGCCATGTCGGCGGTGCCCTGCCAGTCGTGGTTGATCCAGCCGGTGGGCGGGGCGGTCGTGGTGTTCGCCGGCGCCGTGGTGTCGATCGCGATCGTGTGCGGAACCCAGCCGGAGTCCCAGCCCGCGTTGTCGTAGACGCGGGTCTTCAGGGTGTGGAGGCCGTCGCCGCTGATCACCACGTTCGCCGGGTTGCCGAACGACTGCGACGGCGTGGTGGCGCCGTCGAGCTCCCACTCGACGTGCTCGATGCCCGACGTGCCGTCGGTGCCGCCCACCGCGACGGTGACCGGGGCGGTCTGCCAGCCGGACGGGGGGCTCGTCGTGTCGATGGGGAGGACCGTGTCGATCTTGACGTGCTGGGTCTTCCAGGGCGTCCAGCCGCCGGGCGAGCCGTCGGTCACGCGGGTCTTGAGGATGTGGTCGCCGTCGCTGCCGATCGTCACCGTGCTGTTGTTCGGGCCGCTGCCGGTGACCGCGCCGTTGTCCACGTCCCACTCGACGCTCGTGATGCCGGCGCCGCCGGCGCTGTCGGTGCCCTTGACGGTGACGACCACCGGTGCGGTGTTGGCCCAGCCGGCCGGGACCGTCGTGGTGTCGGACGGGCCGGTGAGGTCGACCATGATCGTGTGCGGCACCCAGCCGGAGGCGTTGCCGGCGGCGTCGACGATCTGCGTGGTCAGGGTGTGCGTGCCCTCGGGGATGGAGATGCTCGAGTGGTTCGGGCCCTGGTTGACCGTGCCGGAGCCGTCGAGCTTCCACTCGACGTGGTCGACGCCCGAGGCGGCGTCGGAGCCGTAGAGGTCGACGGTCGTGGCGGCGTACTGCCAGCCGGCGGGATAAGTGGTCTGGTCGGTGGGGGCGACCGAGTCGATCTGGATCGTGTCCGTGCGCGGGGCGGAGACGTTGCCCGCGGCGTCGGCCACGTCGGTGACGAGCGTGTGCGACCCGTCGCCGGTGACGTTGACCACCGAGTTGTTCGAGCCGCTGTTGGCGGCGCCGTCCAGGGTCCAGTCGACGCCCTGGATGCTCGACGTGGCGTCGGTGCCCGTGACCGTGACGGGGACCGCGGCGTTGTGCCAGCCGCTGTAGTCCGTGGTCGTGTTGGTCGGGGCGGCGGTGTCGACCGCGACCGTGTCGTCGACCCACGCGGTGGCCAGGCCGCCGCCGTCGACGGCGCGGTGGCTGATCGTGTGGATGCCCTCCTGGGCCATGTGCACGTCGAAGCCCATCGCCGCCGACTGCGGGTTGACGCAATCGATCATGTACTCCATGTGGGAGGCGCCGGTGGCGTTGAGCGTGAGGTCGATCGGCGCGTTCTGCCAGGTGGAGGGCGGCGGGGTCGCGTCCGTCGTGTCGACCGCGGTGGTGCCCGGGTCCGCTCCTGCGCCGTTGCAGGTCAGCGACGACATGATCGACATGGATCCCCACGACGTCGTGGCCTGCGCCGCGGGGGCGGCCAGGCCGAATGCCGCGAGCAGGCACGGCAACAGGACGAGTGCGCGAATCCGAGGGTTCACGCCCACCGTTATCGGCACTTCGCATCAGACCTGGAATGCAGGTGTTTTCGAGCCTTCATACTGGGTCCCACGATGCCCGTCACGGTCGCGGTCCTGGCCGGCGGGCGCAGCCGCCGGATGGGCGCCCCCAAGGCGCTCGCGGACTTCGGCGGGGCGCCGCTGATCGCGCGGCCGCTCGCCGCGGCCCGCGCCGCCGGCCTGCCCGCGCTGGTCGTGGCCAAGCGCGGCTCGCCGCTGCCCGCGCTGGACGTGGACGTGGCGTTGGAGCCGGACGCCCCGATCCACCCGCTGTGCGGCCTCGTCGCGGCGCTCGAGCGGTGCGGCACGGTGGTCGCCGTGGCCTGCGACCAGCCGTGGGTGACCGCCGAGTTGCTGGCGGCGCTGGCCGCCCGCCCGGAGGACGTGGCGGTGCCGCGCGTGGCCGGCCGCCTGGAGCCGTTCCCGGGGCGCTACGCGGCGGGAGCTCTCGGCGCGCTGCGCGAGGCGCTGGAAGGGGAGGCGTCGCTGCGCGCGACGCTGGCCGCGATCGGCGCCGCCCCGGTCGACCTGGCGCCGATCGGCGATCCTGCGCACCTCGTGGCAAGTCTCAACACCCCGGAAGCGCTCGCGGAGGCGCGGCGGTGAGCGGCGCGCCCGACGTGGCGGTGATCGGCGGCGGCATCGTCGGGTGCGCACTCGCGGCGTTCCTGGCGGAGGGCGGGGCGCGGGTGCGGCTCTACGAGCGCGAGGCGGTGGCCGCGGGGGCGTCCGGGCGCAACTCCGGGGTCGTCCAGCACCCGCTCGACGCGGCGCTGACCGGCCTCTACGAGGAGTCGCTGGAGCACTACCGCACGCTCGGCCACGGGTTCGCGCTGCCGGCCGACGCGGTCGGGCTGCTCGTGGTGGCCGACCGGCCGGAGGCGCTGGGGCCGCCGCCGGCCGAGTTCCCCGAGCTGCGGCCGCAGCGGCTGAGCGGCGCGGAGCTGCGCGCGGCCGAGCCGGCGCTCGCCGACGGCCTCGTCGCCTACCGGCTGGACACCGGCCGGCCCGTCCCGCCGGCCGCCGCCGCCCGCGCGTTCGCCGCCCGGGCGCGTGAGGCGGGCGCGGAGCTGCTCGTCGGCGAGGAAGCCACGCTCGCCGCGCCCGACGGCCGCGCGCTCGGCGTGACCGTGGGCGGCGAGCTGCACCCGGCCGGCGCCGTGGCCGTCGCCGCCGGCCCGTGGACGCCCACGGCGAGCGCGGCGCGCCTACCCATCTCTGCGTTGTGGGGCGTGGTGGTCGAGGTGGCGCTGGATGCGCCGCCGACGCACGTGATCGAGCAGGCGGGCGTGGATGAGCTGACCGGGGCGGACGTGCCGGAGTCGCTGTTCTCGATGGTCACCGCCGCCGGCGTCTCGGCGGTCGGGTCGACGTTCCTGCCGGAGCGGCCGGACGCGGAGTCGCTCGCGCCGCGGCTGCTGGAGCGCGGGGCGCGGTTCGTGCCGGCGCTTCAGCAGGCGGCGAGGCGTGGGCTGCGGGCGTGCGCGCGGCCGGTCAGCGCGGACGGGCGGCCGCTGCTCGGGCCGCTGCCCGGCGTCGAGGGCGCCGTCATCGCCAGCGGCCATGGCGCGTGGGGGATCACGCTCGGGCCGGCCTCGGCGCGGCTGGTGGCCGACGGCCTGCTCGGCCGCGCGGCGCAGATCCCGCCCGCGCTGTCCGCCGGACGCGCCTAGGGGTGCCCGAC
>JAICUS010000565.1 GCA_025935735.1 Solirubrobacteraceae bacterium
CACCATGTCGACGACCGTCTTCGTCATCTTCATCATCCTGATCGTCCTGTCCTGGGTGGTGAACGGCCGCGGCGCCCGGCGGCGCCGGCGCCGGGGCGGCGGCATGGGCTTCTGGTCGACGCCGCCCACCGGGCCGTTCGACAGCGGCGGCCACCACCACTCCGGCGACTCCGGCTCGGGCCACCACGGATCGAGCTGCGGCGGCGGCGGGTCGAGCTGCGGCGGCGGCTCGAGCGGCTGAGTGAGCGTCTTCGCCCTCGTCCACGGCGCGTGGCACGGCGGGTGGTGCTGGGAGCGGCTCGCCCCGGAGCTCGAGCGGGCCGGCCACGCCGTGGTCGCGCCGGACCTGCCGTGCGACGATCCGCAGGCGGGGCTCGACGCCTACGTGCGGACCGTAGCCGGCGCCCTCGACGGAGCGGGTGACGACGTCGTGCTGGTCGGCCACTCGCTGGCCGGCCTGGTGATCCCGCTCGTGGCCGCGGCGCGGTCCGTGCAACGGCTCGTGCTCCTCGCCGCCCTGCTGCCCGAGCCCGGCCGCAGCCTGGCCGACCAGCTGCGGGCCGACAAGGGCATCCTGCTCGCCGCCCCGGACCTGGCCGACGAGGCCGTCACGACCGCCGCGTTCTACACCGAGTGCGAGCCGGAGATCGCCCACCAGGCGTTCGCCCGCCTGCGCCCTCAGGCCCGCGCGCCGCAGGTGGAGCCCTCGCCGCTCACCGCCTGGCCGGACGTCGACGCGGAGTACGTCGTCTGCACGCGCGACCGCATGGTGTCCCCGGCCTACGGGAGGAGGGCCGCCGCCGAGCGCGGCCTCCCGGTCCGCGAGCTCGCCGGCGACCACTCGCCGATGCTCTCGCAGCCGGGGGCGCTTGCGGCCGTGTTATCCGGTGCCGGGCGCTAGCGTCCAGCGGCAATGTTCACGTCTGAACTCGCCGAGAGCCTCGCGAACGACCTGCTGGACCGCTTCCTGCGCTACGTGCGCGTCGACACCCAGTCCGAGCGCGACCGTGTCCAGAGCCCGAGCACGCCGGGGCAGCTGGACCTGGCGCGGATGCTGGCCGACGAGCTGCTCGCGCTCGGGCTGACCGACGCCGCGGTCGACGAGAACGGCTACGTGACCGCCACGCTGCCGGCGACGATCGACGTCGACCCGCCGGTCATCGGGCTGATCGCCCACGTCGACACGAGTCCGGATGCGCCGGGTGCGGGCGTCGAGCCGA
The DNA here is from genome assembly GCA_025935735.1 of Solirubrobacteraceae bacterium. The sequence continues at coordinate 1,221 of JAICUS010000565.1, forward strand.
TCGTGCACGAGGCCTACGACGGCGGGCGCATCGCGCTGCCGCGCGGCGGCACCGTGCTCGACCCGGGCGACATGCCACATCTCGCCGCCGTCGCGGGCCACACCATCGTCACCTCCAGCGGCGACACGCTGCTCGGCGCCGACGACAAGGCCGGCGTGGCGGAGATCATGGCCGCGCTGGCCCACCTCGTCGCCCATCCCGAGCTGCCGCGCCCGGTCCTGCGCATCTGCTTCACGCCCGACGAGGAGATCGGCGAGGGGGCGACGCTGTTCGACGTCGGCCGCTTCGGCGCCGCATGCGCCTACACCCTCGACGGCTCGGACCTCGGCGAGCTGCAGGACGAGACGTTCACCGCGGCCGAGGCGACTGTCACCGTCCACGGTGTCGAGGCGCACCCCGGCTGGGCCAAGGACACGCTGGTCAACGCCGCGCGGGTGGCCGCGGAGATCGTCGCCGCGCTGCCGGCGGACCTCACGCCCGAGCGCACGGCGGGCCGCGACGGCTTCATCCACGTCTTCTCCGTGCAGGCGACCGGCGGCCGGGCGACGGTGCGGGCGATCGCCCGCGACTTCGACGACGACAAGCTCGCCGGCCACCTCGAGCTGCTGCGGCGCACCGCGGAGGACGTCGTCTCAGGCACCCCCGGCGCGCGGATGGAGTTCGAAAGCCACGCGCAGTACCCGAACATGCGCCGGTTCATCGAGGCGTTCCCCGAGTCCGTCACCGCGGCCGAGCAGGCCATCCGCGCCGAGGGGATCGAGCCCGAGCGGTCGCCGATCCGCGGCGGCACCGACGGCTCGCGGCTGAGCGAGATGGGCCTGCCGACCCCGAACCTGTTCACGGGCGGGCACGACTACCACTCGCCGCGCGAGTGGGCCTCGCTGCCCGAGATGGCCGCGGCCGCCGCCACGGTCGTCCGGCTCGCCGAGGTGTGGACGCAGCCGGAGTTCCGGACGGCGGCTCTCGGTGCAGCGCCACTCCCGCGATGACCAGGGCGATCCCCGCGGCGTCGCCCACCGACGGCACCTGAGTCAAGACGATCAGGCCGACCACGGTGGCGGTGGCGGGCAGCAGCGAGACCATCAGCGCGTAGGCGCCGCGGCTCAGCCGGGCCATCGCGACCTGGTCGGCCACGTAGGGGATGACCGAGGACGAGATGCCGACGCCGGCGCCGGCCAGCAGCGCCACCGGGTCGGTGAACGCGGGCGCGGCGGCCCAGCCGGCCATCGGCGTGACCGCGACCAGCGCGACGAGCATCGCCCCGCCGAGGCCGTCGATGCCGGAGATCTCCGGGTCTGAGGCCACGCGGTGGGCGAGCACGATGTAGGCGGCGAACAGCGCGGCGTTGGCCAGCGCGAACGCGACGCCCAGCGGCTCGACCTCCAGGTGCACGCCGGTGAGCAGGTAGACGCCGGGCACGGCCAGCGCGAGCGCCGCGAGGTTGCGCCGCGTGCGCGCGCCCAGCGCGGCGAGGGCGATCACCGGCAGGAACTCGATCGCCGCCACGGTGGCCAGCGGGAGCCGGTCGATCGCCGAGTAGAAGCAGCAGTTCATGACCGCCAGCACGCCGCCCCAGGCGAGCACGGTGCGATGGCGCAGCGCCCGCCACGGCCGGCGCCAGGCCGCGAACACGACCGCGGCGGCGGCGATCCGCAGCCAGGCCACCCCGAGCACGTCCACCCGGGCGAACAGCAGCACGGCGAACGCCGGCCCCAGGTAGTGGAACACCGCGCTGACCACGAACGCGAGGTGCGGAGGGACGCGACGCATGCCCTGAAAGCGTCGCGGCCGGCGGCGGCTTGCGGAATGGCCGATCGCAGGTATTCTCGGTTCCATGGCTTTGGATCGAAGGGAGAACGGGCTACTGGACCCCACGAACCTTCGCCTGCTGGCCGAGCTGCAATCGGATGCCCGGCTGAGCCAGGCCGAGCTGGGGCGCCGCGTCGCGCTGTCGGCGCCCGCGGTGGCCGAGCGGCTCGCCCGGCTCGAGCGCGAGGGCGTGATCGCCGGCTACCGCGCCGAGGTCAGCCCGGAGGCGCTCGGCTACGCGTTCGCCGCGGTGCTGCGCATCCGCCCCGCACCACGTCAGATCCCGAAGGTGGCCGACGTGGCCCGCGAGACGCCCGAGGTCGTCGAGTGCCAGCGCATCACCGGCGAGGACTGCTTCTTCATGAAGCTGCACGTGCGCGACGTGCGCCACCTCGAGGAGGTCATCGACCGCTTCACCCCCTACGGGCAGACCACCACGTCGATCGTCCAGTCCTCACCCGTCCCTCGGCGCGGCGTCCCGCTGCCGCAGTGAGCGGTCAGTCCCGCTAGGCGGCCTCGTAGCCTGAGCGGCCATGCGCGAGCGCGGGCATGGCACGCTCCCCCTCTACATCGGCGGCTTCCTCGGGCCGTTCGGCGGCGGCGTGCTGGCGGTGCTCGTCCCGCAGCTGCGCGACGCGTTCGCCGCGAGCACCGCGACGGTGGCGGCGGGCATCCCCGTCTACTTCGTCCCGTTCGCCGCGCTGCAGCTCGTCTCCGGGACGCTGGGCGAGCGGTTCGGCCGCCGGCGCGTCGTGCGCAGCGGCTATCTGGCGTACGCGGCGTTCTCGCTGCTCGCGGGCGTCGCGCCCGG
>JAICUS010000641.1 GCA_025935735.1 Solirubrobacteraceae bacterium
CTGCTCTCGCTGCCCGCCTCGACGCTGCACCGCCTGCTCGGCTGGCGCCCGGACAGCCACAGCCGCTTCCGCCACAATCGCGGCCAGCGGCTGCCGCACGACGTGGTGATCGTGGACGAGACCTCGATGGTGTCGCTGTGGCAGATGGCCCGGCTCGTCGAGGCCATCCGGCCCGACGCGCGGCTCGTGCTGGTGGGCGACCCGGGGCAGCTCGCGTCGATCGAGGCCGGCGCCGTGCTGGGCGACATCGTGGCCGGCGCCCCCGGAATCGTCGAGCTCGAGGAGGTCCACCGCTACGGCGGCGGGATCGCGGAGCTCGCCGAGGCGATCCGCGCCGGCGACGCCGACGCCGCGGTCGCCGCGCTCCAAGCCAACCCGGACGACGTCACCTGGCTCCCCGACGCCGACGAGGCCGCGCTGCGCGCGCCACTGCTCGCCGCCGCGCTGGACCAGCTCCGGGCCTTCCGGCTGCTCTGCCCGCACCGCCGTGGCCCCCACGGCGTGGCCGGCTGGACCGAGCGCATCGAGGCCTGGCTCGACACCGGCCCGGACCCCTGGTACGCCGGCCGGCCGCTGCTGGTCACCGAGAACGACTACGAGCTGCGGCTCTACAACGGCGACACCGGCGTCGTCGCCGCAGCCGAGGACCGGCTCGTCGCCGCGTTCGAGCGCGGGCTGCGCTTCAGCCCCACGCGCCTGTCCGCCGTCGACACCGCCTACGCGCTGACCATCCACAAGAGCCAGGGCTCGCAGTTCGGCACGGCGGCCGTGCTGCTGCCCGAGCCGGACGCCCGCATCCTCACCCGCGAGCTGCTCTACACCGCGGTCACCCGCGCGCAGGAGCGGCTCATCCTGGCCGGCTCGGAGGCGTCCATCCGCGCGGCGATCGCGCGCCCGATCGCCCGCGCGTCCGGGCTGCGCGACCGGCTAGCGCGCCGCCGCTGACGCCAGCGCGTCCACGGCGGCGTTGAACGTCTCGCTCGGCCGCATCACCTTGTCGGTCTTCTCGCGGTCGACGAGGTAGTAGCCGCCGAGGTCGACCGCCTCGCCCTGCACGCCGTTGAGCTCGTCGACGATCTTCTCCTCGTCGGCGGCCAGCCGGTCCGCCAGCTCGCGGAACGCCTCGTCGCGCTCGGCCAGCGCCTGCGCCCAGTAGAGCGCGAGGTAGAAGTGGCTGCCGCGGTTGTCGAGCTCGCCCACCTTGCGCGACGGCGACCTGCCCTCCTCCAGCAGCTTCCCGGTGGCCGCGTCGAGCGTGTCGGCCAGCAGCTTGGCCTTCGCGTTGGCGGTCTTGTCGGCCAGCATCTCGAACGACACGGCGAGCGCGAGGAACTCGCCCAGGGAGTCCCAGCGCAGGTGGTTCTCGCGCACGAGCTGCTGCACGTGCTTGGGCGCCGAGCCGCCCGCGCCCGTCTCGAACAGGCCGCCGCCGTTCATCAGCGGCACGATCGAGAGCATCTTCGCGCTGGTACCGAGCTCGAGGATCGGGAACAGGTCGGTCAGGTAGTCGCGCAGGACGTTGCCCGTGACCGAGATCGTGTTCTCGCCGCGCTTGGCCCGCTCGAGCGTGAACCGGGTGGCCTCGGCCACGGGCAGGATCTCGATCTGGAGACCGTCGGTGTCGTGCTCGCCCAGGTACTCCCGGACCTTCTTCAACACCTCGGCGTCGTGCGCGCGGGTCTCGTCGAGCCAGAACACCGCCGGCCAGCCCGTGGCCCGCGCGCGCTCCACCGCCAGGCGCACCCAGTCGCGCACGGGCGCGTCCTTGGTCTGGCAGGCGCGCCAGATGTCGCCGGCCTCGACCTCGTGCTCGATCAGCGTCTCGCCGGCCGAGTTCACGACGCGCACCGTGCCCGCCGCGGCGATCTCGAACGTCTTGTCGTGCGAGCCGTACTCCTCGGCCTTCTGCGCCATCAGCCCGACGTTCGGCGTCGTGCCCATGGTCGCCGGGTCGAACGCGCCGTGCTCGCGGCAGAAGTCGATCGTCTCGGCGTACAGCGCGGCATAGCTGGAGTCCGGGATCACCGCCTTGGCGTCCTGCTGGTCGCCGTCGGCGTTCCACAGCTGCCCGCCGACGCGGATCATCGCCGGCATCGACGCGTCGATGATCACGTCGCTGGGCACGTGCAGGTTCGTGATGCCCCGGTCGGAGTCGACCATGGAGAGCGCCGGGCCGGTCTCGTAAGCGCGCTGGATCCCGGCCTCGATCGCCTCGCGCTCCTCGTCGGGCAGCTGCTCGACCGCCTTCAGGACCGCTGCGAGCCCGTCGTTCTCGTTCGCGCCCGCCCGCGCGAGCGCGTCGTGGTGCTCGGTGAACACGCCGGCGAAGAACGCCCGCACGCCGGCGCCGAAGATGATCGGGTCCGACACCTTCATCATCGTCGCCTTCATGTGCAGCGAGAACAGGACGCCCTGGTCCTTGGCGCCGGCGATCTGCTCGAGCAGGAACGCGTCCAGCGCGCGCCGGCGCATCACCGCGCCGTCCACGATCTCGCCCTCCAGCACCTTGATCGGCCCGCGCAGGACGGTCGGCGCGTGGTCGCCGGCCACGTACTCGATGCGGATCTCGTCATCGGCGGGCAGCGTCACCGACCGCTCGGTGGAGCGGAAGTCGCCGTCGCCCATCGTCGCCACGTGCGACCTGCAGTCGTGCGACCACTCGCCCATCGAGTGCGGGTGCGCCTGCGCGTACGCCTTCACCGACGCGGGCGCGCGCCGGTCGGAGTTGCCCTCGCGCAGCACCGGGTTGACCGCGCTGCCCTTGACGCGGTCGTAGGCCTCGCGCGCGGATTCCTCCTCCGCGGAGCCCGGCTCGTCCGGGTAGTCCGGCACGTCGTAGCCGTTCTCCTGCAGCTCCTTGATCGCCGCCCGCAGCTGCGGGATCGAGGCGCTGATGTTCGGCAGCTTGATGATGTTCGCCTCGGGCGTCTTGGCCAGCTCGCCCAGCTCGGCCAGCGCGTCGGCGACGCGCTGATGGTCGCTCAGCCGGTCCGGGAACTGCGCGAGGATGCGGCCGGCGAGCGAGATGTCGCGCAGCTCGACCTCCACGCCCGCGCGCCCGGCGAACGCGCGGATGATCGGCAGCAGCGAGTGCGTGGCGAGCGCCGGAGCCTCGTCCGTGTACGTGTAGATGACCTTCATCGCGAGGCGATGCAGGCTATCTACCCGAAGATGCTGAGCGAGCCCTGCGTCGCGTGGTCGTTCGCGTTGCCGGTCGGCAGATAGACGCGGCCGCC
>JAICUS010000378.1 GCA_025935735.1 Solirubrobacteraceae bacterium
GGGCGGCGTCGGCGGAGGAGCGCGTGAGCGCCGCGGGATCCGGGAGGGTCCAGACGAAGTCCGGGGAGTCGGTGACCTCGGGGCGGTAGCGGCCCTGGGGGGTCAGCTGGCTGGGGTCGGCCGGTCCGCGGGTGACGCCGGGCTCGTCCTCGGGGGGGTCTTCGGCCAAGCGAGGCCCGTGGCGCGTGGGCTCGGGCGAGGAGGGATCGGCCAACTGCGGGGTCAGACCCTGAGCGCCGGCGCCGTAGTCGCCGTTGGCGTCGCTGGAGGCGTCTGACCCCAGGCGCTCGGGTTCGGGGCGCTCGGGCTCCAGGCTCGAGGGGTTGGGGTTGTGCCAGACGTCGAACTCGGGGGGTTCTTCGATTTCGGGTGCGCGCACGCGTACGCGCGTGGAGCGCTCGAGGGTGCGGAGCTCCTCGGTGGGGGCCGGGCGGCGGACGCGGGTGCGCAGGTCGGAGGACTGGGTCCGCAGGGCTCGCGTGGTGGAGGAGACGGAGTCGGAGGTGGCCTTGACCACGCCGGCGACCGAGGCTCCCGTGAGCAGCAGGATGCCGGCGACGAGCAGGAAGATCGCCAGGATGTGGGCGCCGACGGAGCCCAGGAGCGTCGTGACCGCCCAGTCGAGCGCCTCGCCGAGCATCCCGCCGTGGGTCTTCACCCAGGCCGCGTCCCACCACTGCGGCCGGTGCCCGCCGGGGCCGAACGTGCCGGCCGCGAGGCCGAGGCTGACGGCCAGGAACACGCAGATCGCGCCGCTGCGGAACGGCCGCACGGCCGGGAGCATCGGGCGCAGCATGAGGATCGCCCCCGCCGCGCCCAGCGCGACCGGCACGAGATAGTGGCCGGCGCCGAGCAGCCAGCGCATCCCCTCGACGGCCTGGGAGCCCGCACGGCCGCCGTCCCAGCCGAAGTACACGAGGAAGGCGAAGAACAGGCCGAGCGCCACCAGCCCGAGGCCGATCAGGTCGAGCTGGCGCTGCTCGAGCGCGGGCAGGCGCCAGTGAGGGACCGAGCGGCGGGCTCGGCGGGCGGGCTTGCGGGTCGGCATCTGGCCTGAGCCCCTTCGACACCGCCCGCCCAAGCCCTCCCCGCACCGCGGAAACCTCGGAGGGGTGCCGCCCGCCCAAGCCCTCCCCCGCCTCGCGCAAGCGCCGGGGGCACGAATTGCTAAACCGCTGCTGAAGGTCACGGTTCAATCGCCTGAAAGCCACGTACCATCACTGCTGATGGATGCCGCCAGCCGCCCCGTCCGAGTGCTCGTCGTCGAGGACGACGAGGAGATCGCCCAGGTCCTGCAGCGCTCGCTGCGCCTGGAGGGCTACGAGGTCAAGCTCGCGTACGACGGCGTGCGCGGCCTGGACGAGGCCCACGCCTTCCTGCCGGACATCATCGTGCTCGACCTCGGGCTCCCCCGGCTGGACGGCATCGACGTCGCCAAGCGCCTGCGCGACGACGGCGACGACACGCCGATCCTCATGCTCACCGCCCGCGACGCCCTGGAGTCGCGCGTGGAGGGGCTCGACGTCGGCGCCGACGACTACCTCGTCAAGCCGTTCGAGCGCCAGGAGCTGCTCGCCCGCCTGCGCGCGCTGCTGCGGCGCCGCCCCCCGCGCGGCATGGCCCCGCTGCGCGTGGGCGACCTGACGCTCAATCCCGACACCCACGAGGTGTCGCGCAGCGATCGCCCCATCGAGCTCACCCAGCGCGAGTTCGAGCTGCTCGAGTACCTGATGCGCAACGAGCGGCTCGTGATCTCGCGCCAGAAGCTGCTCGACGAGGTCTGGGGCTACGACCCGTTCTCGATCACCAACACGATCGAGGTCTTCGTCTCCAACCTGCGAAGGAAGCTCGAAGCCGGTGGGGAACCTCGACTCCTCCATACGGTCCGCGGCGCGGGCTACGTACTCCGCGTATAAGCGCCAGCCCATCCGCTGGCGCCTCGCGGGCGGCTCGGCGGCACTGACGCTGGTGATCCTGTGCGGCTTCGCGGTGATCGTGGGGACGCTGACCACGCGCGCGATCTACGACAACTTCAACCGCGAGACGTCCTCGACCGCGGAGCGCCTCGCGTCCGAGCTCAACTGGTACTTCGCCGGCCCCAACCCCAAGAACGGCCAGCCGCGCTACTCGTGCCAGAAGTGCCCGAACCTCAACACGTTCGCCTCCGCCAACAACGCGGCGATCCGCGTGGTCACGCCGGACAACCACACGCTGACCACCTCCCGGGACGCGCCGGACTTCGGTCCCCCGGTCCGGGGCTCGAGCGAGGTGAACGGCTGGCGGGTGGACGCCGAGCAGCTCGAGGTCGTCTGGGGCTACGGACCGCACATCTCGTTCTGGGTGCAGTACGGCCGGCGGATGTCCAGCGTCGAGGCGACCGCCAACCGGGTCAAGCTGTTCCTGGCCTTCGGCGTGCTCGGCGGCGCCGCGCTCGCCCTGCTGGCCGGCCTGGCCACCGCGCGCCGCGCGATGGAGCCGATCGCGGAGCTGACCGCCGCGACGCGCGACGTCGCCCGCACGCGCGATCCCTCGGTGCGCATCCCCCGCCCCGAGGCCGACGACGAGGTGGCCGAGCTGGCCGAGACGCTCGACATGATGCTCCACTCCCTCGACGAGGCCCGCGGCGAGACCGAGGCGACGCTCGCCCGCCAGCGCGAGTTCGTGGCCGACGCCTCGCACGAGCTGCGCACGCCGCTGACCTCCGTGCTGGCCAACCTCGAGGTGCTCTACGACACCGTGGAGGGCGAGGAGCGCGACATGGCCGCGTCCGCGCTGCGCTCCTCGCGGCGGATGCGCCGGCTGGTGGCCGACCTGCTCCTGCTCGCCCGTGCCGACGCCGGCCGCGTGGCCCCGCACCGCCCGGTCGACCTCTCCGCCGTGGTCACCGACGCGGCCTCGGAGCTCGAGCCCGTGGCCGGCGACCACGAGATCTCGATCTCGGCGCCGCGCGGGCTGGAGATCGAGGGCGCGCGCGACGAGCTGCACCGGCTCGTGCTCAACCTGATGGAGAACGCGCTGCGCCACACCGACCCCGGGACGGCCGTGGAGGCCAGCGTGGAGCGGGTCAACGGCGAGGTCGTGCTGGCCGTCGAGGACGACGGTCCGGGTATCCCGGGGGAGCTGCACGAGAAGGTCTTCGAGCGCTTCTTCCGCGGCGAGGGCGACCGTTCCGGATCCTCTGGGCTGGGCCTCTCGATCGTCCGCGCCGTGGCCGACTCCCACCATGGCCGGGTGACGCTCGAGCCGCCCCTCGACGGCCGCGGCGCGCGCTTCGTCGTGCGGTTCCCTGCGCCACATTAGAGGCTCTGCAGCCCCTCCGCCCCACCCCGATCATCCGACCTCAGCCGCGCTCAAGGCGGGTGGACGTTCGGCCGATGTCCTGAGGGACATGTCCGACTTCACTTCCCAGCAGCTCGTGGTCTTCTCGCTCGGGGGCGAGGAGTACGCCCTCCCCATCGGCGCCGTCCACGAGATCATCCGCTACACCGAGCCCCGCTCCGTCGCCTCCGACCAGCCGTGGATCCACGGTGTGATCGGCCTGCGCGGCAAGATCATCCCGATCTACGACCTGGCCGCCCGCATGGGCCTTCCGGCTCCGAAGGAGGAGCTGGGCAAGATCGTCATCGTCGAGACCGGCACCGGCCAGGCCGGCGTCGTCGTCGGTGACGTCGAGGAGGTCCTGACCGTGACGGAGGACCAGCTCGAGGGCGTCCCGACCACCGGCAACGCCGCCATCCAGTCGATCGCCAAGATCGGCGACCGCCTCGTGGTGCTCCTGGATCCGGAGGGGCTGTTCACCTCCGCCGGCGCCGACGAGCCCGTCACGGCCTGACGGCCCCGCAGATGGCCGCCGTCCCCCAGAGCGCGCAGCGCGTGGTCGTCGCCGACGACTCGCGGCTGATGCGCCGCATCCTCTCTGACGCCCTCGGGCGCCAGGGCTTCGACGTGGTCGCGACGGCGGCCGACGGTGACGAGGCGCTGGCCGCGTGCAACGCGCACCGGCCGGACGCGATGACGCTCGACCTCGCGATGCCCGGGCTGGACGGCATCGGCGTGCTGCGCGCGCTGCGCGCCGGCAAGGCCGAGGCCGTGCCGGTGGTCGTGGTGTCCGCCTTCTCCCCCGCCCACGGCGCCCGCGCGGTCGACGCGCTCGCCGAGGGGGCGTTCGACCTGGTCGCCAAGCCGGCGATGGGCGAGCCGATGGACGTGTTCACGGCCGAGCTGGCCCGCAAGGTCAACGACGCCGCCGAGGGCGGCAAGCTGCGCCGGCGCAGCGCTTTGCGCCCCGCCCGCCCGGTGGCTCCCCCGCTCGCGCCGCGCCCCGCTCTGCGGCCGCGCGCCGGCAGCCGCCCGTTCGTGTTGATCGCGTCCTCCACCGGCGGCCCGAAGGCGCTCGGCGAGCTCGTCCCCAAGCTCCCCGCCCCGCTCGGCAGCGGCTCGGTGATCGTCCAGCACATGCCCGCCGGCTTCACCGCCTCCCTGGCCTCGCGGCTGGACGGCGTCTCGAAGCTGACCGTCCGCGAGGCGAGCGGCGGCGAGGCGATGGACCCGCGCCACCTCTACATCGCGCCCGGCGGCGCGCACCTGCGGATGGGCGACGACCGCCGCGTCCGGCTGTCCGACGAGGCGCCGATGGGCGGCCTGCGCCCCCGCGCCGACCTCACGATCGCCGACGCGGCCAAGCTCTACGGCCCGTCGCTGCTGCTGGTCGTGCTCACCGGCATGGGCAAGGACGGGCTCGACGGCGCCCGCGCGGTCAAGGCCGCCGGCGGCCGCGTGCTCTGCGAGGCCGAGTCCACCTGCGTCGTCTACGGGATGCCGCGCGCCGTGGCCGAGGCCGGCCTGGCCGATGCCGTCCTCCCCCTCCACGAACTGCCCGCCGCGATTGCGCGCGAAGCCGGAGCCTAGCCATGCACACGACCCCCGCCACCACCCCGCGCGCGACGCGCCTCGCCACCCCCGGCGCCGGCTTCCGCGCCGACCTGAAGGCCGACGACTTCATCGCGCTGTGCGAGGCGGTCCGCTCGATCTGCGGCGTCGACCTCTCGCAGTACAAGCGCAACCAGATGGAGCGCCGCGTGCGCACCTGGACCGAGCGCCGTGGCACGCCGGACCTGACCGAGTACGGCAAGCGGCTGCGCCGCGAGCCCGAGGAGCTCGACGCGTTCCTGGACCGCGTGACCATCAACGTGTCGCACCTGTGGCGCCACGAGGAGCAGTTCGAGGTCCTGCGCCATTCCGTCCTGCCGCCGCTGGTCGAGCGCGGCCGTCCGGTGCGGATCTGGAGCGCCGGCTCCTCCTACGGCGCCGAGGCCTACACGATCGCCGCGGTCTGCCGCGACACCGCGCCGAGCCTGCGCGTGGAGATCGACGGCACCGACCTGGACAAGCGCATGGTCGCCCGGGCCAAGGAGGGGTGCTTCACCCCCGAGGACGCCCGCACCTCGCCGCCGGACCTGCTCAAGCGCCACTTCACGCCGCTGCCCGGCGGCGGCTGGGAGGCCAAGCCGGAACTGAAGCGCATGGTGCGATTCCAAACGGGGGATCTGCTTCGTATGGCTGTTCCGGCCGATCGATATGACGTGATCTTCTGCCGCAACACGGTCATCTACTTCACCGAGGAGGTGCGCGACGCCCTGCACGCGCGGCTGGTGAAGGCGCTCGCCCCCGGCGGGCACCTGATCGTGGGCACCTCCGAGCGCGTCGCGGACACGCGCGGGCTCGGCCTCACCTCGCCGTTCCACTTCGTCTATCGGAAGAGCTGATGGAGACCTCCGAATACCTCCCGATGTTCCTGGCCGAGGGCCGTGAGCACCTCCAGGAGCTCAACCTCGCCGTCGTGCGCATCGAGGAGACGCCCGACGATCAGGAGACGGTCGACGAGATCTTCCGCATCGCGCACTCCATGAAGGGCATGAGCGCGACGATGGGCTTCGCCGGGATGGCGGCGCTCACGCACGAGATGGAGGACGTCTTCGAGCTGCTGCGCCAGCGGCGCGGCGGGCTCGCCCGTGAGGCCATCGACGTGCTGCTCGAGTGCCTGGACGCGCTGTCGGCCGCCACAGA
>JAICUS010000682.1 GCA_025935735.1 Solirubrobacteraceae bacterium
CGCACTTCGAGGCGGGTGGGCCGCCATTCGCCCTCGCCGCTCAGGCTCACCTCGACCTTGGTCACCGGCCCGGTGCCCGACCAGGCCTTGCCCCGCACGACGTACTGGCCGGCGGGGATCGTGGCGCCCGGCGCCGGGTCGGTGACCCGCGCGCGGACGCGCATGGCGGTCACCGGCTCGTCGGGCCGGTCGGGCCACTCGTACATGTAGTGGCCGACCTGGAACTCGCCGGCGTAGTCCTGCGCGATCACGTCGATGCGGGCGAGCCACTTGACCGAGGCGACGCCGTACCAGTGCGGGACGATGAGCCGGAACGGGGCGCCGTGGTCCGCGTTGAGCGGCTCGCCGTTCATCTCGTAGGCGATCAGGATCTCGGCCGCGGGGTCGGCGGCGTGCACGAGGTCCAGAGAGCGCACGAAGCGCAGCTCGTCGTAGGAGTGGTACGGGCCGTGGTCGGCGCCCTCGAAGCGCACGTCGACCCCGTCGGGGCTCGCCCCCGCCTGCTCGAGCACCTGGTGCAGCCGCGCGCCCGTCCAGCGCGCGGTCGAGACGGCGTAGTCGCACCACGGCTCGCCCTCGGGCAGCGGGGTCTGCGCGAGCCGGCCGTTGCCCGCGCACTCCATGGTCATCGCGCGCGTGAGCGCCGGCATCGCGCGCAGGTCGTCGAGCGTGAGCGTCAGCTCCGTGGCGACCGCCCCGCCGACGTGCAGGACGCCGTCGTGCGCGGGCAGGGCGAAGTTGCTGCGGACGTAGTGCAGGTGGGTCGGGGTGATGTCGGTCGCCAGCGCCTCGGGCGGCGCCTCGGCGTTGAACGGCTCGGCCTGCACCATCGTCAGGGCCGCGCGGGCCTGCTCGACGTCTTCGGTCACGGCCATCGGGGCCTCTCTCTCGCTCGGTTCAGTAGTCCGCGTCCGCGAACTCCGGGTCGCGGTCGTCGTTGAACGCGCCGATCCCCTCGACGCGATCGGGGTGCACGGCCGAGCGCCAGTGGGCCTCCATCATGATCGCCACGGCCTGCTCGGTCGGCTGGCCCTCGCCCATCCGCACGGCGCGCTTGACCGCCTGGACCGCGGTCGGGGAGTTGCCGGCGATCTGCCCGGCGATCCGCAGCGCCGCCGGCATGAGCTCCTCGGCCGGGTGCAGCTCGTTGACCATGCCGAGGCGGTGGGCCTCCGCGGCCGAGATGGGGCGCCCCGTCATCAGCATCTGCAGTGCCCTACCGGGCGGCAGCAGCCGGGGCAGCAGCGCCGGCGAGCCGCCGCCGGCCGCCAGGCCGATCATCGCCTCGGGTTGACCGAACGTGGCGGTGTCCGACGCGATGATGAAGTCGGTGCTCTGCGCGATCTCGCAGCCGCCGCCGTAGGCGATGCCGTTGACGGCGGCGAAGATCGGCTTGCGGAGCTGGCGCAGCGTGTAGAGCGTGCGGTCGAAGTCCTGGCGCTGGCGCAGCCAGGGTGAGGATCGCGATCCGGTCGCCGGCGCGGTACTCGAGCAGGACGACGTCCTCCGGCTCGTGCAGTCGCCCGGCGGCGGCCCGAAGTCGAGGACGTCCCAGCGGTCGGTGGCGGTCAACCTTCCAGCCCTCCCAGCCAGCGCAGCGCGCGCAGACCCGGCGCGAAGCAGTACTCGCCGCCGCGGGTGGTCACGAACGGCGGCAGGTCCTGGAGGCGGCGGCGGATCGGGCGGCGCGGGATCGTGAACGCCTCCGAGCCGTGGTTGGGCCCGGCCAGCGGGTCGCGCTCGGCGGGCGCGCCGATGAACACGCCGTCGTTGAGCCACTGGGTCTTGACGAACTCGAACTGGCGGTCGAGGTGGGTCCCGAGGAAGACGAAGACGATGCCGCGGTCGGCGCCGTCGTCGTCCAACACGCCGTCCGGCAGCATCGGCCCGTAGCTGGTGCCGCGCCGCAGCATGCGGTGCAGCCGCACGTCCACCAGGCCTTCGTGGTCGAGCGCGTCCCGCGGGTTGGCGCGGCGGGCGTGGGCGCCGGCCGGGCACTTGAGCCCCCGCAGGTCGTCGCCATAGGCGAAGCGGTTGTTGCGGCGGTCGTCCGCGCCGAGCGCAGGGTCGTCCTGCTCGGCGGCCAGGGCCAGCGGAGCGCCGCTCGGCCAGCGGCCGACGATCTTGGCGCCGAGCAGCGCCTCCTCCTCGCGCGTCTTGGCCCGCTCGCGCAGGTAGCGCCGGTAGGCCGCGACCCGCGTGTGGAGCTTGCGGAACACCATGTAGGTGCCGTTGCGGCCGAGGATCTCGGGCGTCGGCATCGGGGGAAGCCCGCCGGTCTCGTCCGGGTAGCCGAGGACGAACTCGCCCGCCTTGATCGGCGGCTCGTGCGGGTTGGTCGCCGCGATGCCGCTGCCCTCCACGGCCGGCTGGCCGATGCCGTCCTTGAAGCCGAACGACGTGCGGCCGCTGGGGAGCTGGTAGCAGTCCTGGCGCCAGAGCACCTCGATCCCGGCCAGCTGCTCGTGCGCCCGGCGCGCCCGCTCGCGCAGGGCGTCCAGCCGCTGCGTGTCGGGGGCCAGCACCGCCAGCGCGACGTGGACGTCCGCGCTGCCCAACGGCGGCTCCCACCGGTCGGGGCCGTTGTCTCCCGTGTCCCCGAGGTGCGCGGCGCGGGCCGGCCGGCGCTCGAATCATCGTCCACTTCGGGTGAGACGCGCCGGGCGCCCTCAGCGGCGCGAGCCGGTCGACAGCAGCCGCAGTTCGCGCGCCCGCTCCACCGCCTCACGGCGGCGGGCGCCGTCCAGCTTGCGGTAGATGCTGCGCAGGTGCGACTTGACCGTGTTGGTCGTGACGAAGAGCTCCGAGGCGATCTCGCGGTTGGACAGCGTGGTCGGCAGGTAACGGAGGATCGTCTCCTCGCGCCCGCTCAGCGGCTCGA
>JAICUS010000079.1 GCA_025935735.1 Solirubrobacteraceae bacterium
CGGTTGGGTCACGGGGTTCGACGCCCTCTACGGACTCGAGATCCTCGCGGCCAGCGAAGAGGAGGTCCGCGCACGGGTCCGCGTCCGCGACGAGCTCCGCCAGCCGGCCGGGCTCGTCCACGGCGGCGTGTTCGCCTCGATCGCCGACGCGCTGGCGGTGGGCGCGACCGACAACGCCGTGCGCGCGCTCTCCAACCAGGCGAGCTTCCTGCGCCCGGTCACCGGCGGCGCCATCCACGCGACCGCCCGCCGCCGCCACAAGGGCCGCACGACCGCGGTGTGGGAGGTCGACATCGCCGACGACCGCGGCCGCCTGTGCGCGCTCGTGCGGGTGACGGTCGCCGTGGGCGGCTAGGCGTCGCCGCCCGGCGGCGTCTGCCCGAGCCAGGTGTTCACGAAGTCGAACAGCCGCGGATCGCTGGGGTCCGAGACCCGCAGCACGCGCCGCCAGGCGAGCGCGATGACGCCGGTCACGCCGGGCCGGCGCGCGAGGATGACGGCCTGGCCGGCTCCCTCGTTGAACGTGTCGAACTTCCCGGCGATCTGGCGCTGCAGGCGGCGCAGCGCCGCCGGCGGGCGGGCGGCGTCGTAGGCCAGCACGACGTTGCCGAGGGCCAGCGCGGTCAGCAGCTCGTCGTCGGAGATCCGGGTCCCGTCGCGGGCGAGGCCCTCTTCGCGAAACGTCCCGCTGGTCGGCGGGTCGTTCGGGGGCGAGGCGGCCCGGGCGGGCGCGCCGTCGGGCAGCTTGCGGAGACCGTGGTCCGGCTGCAGCACGCCCGGCCCGCGCGCGGCCTGCACGCCGCTGGAGTCGCGCGAGGCGAGCAGGAGGATCAGCGCCAAGACCGCCACGGCGGCGAGTACGGCGACGGCGAGCGCGACCAGCGCCCGGCGGGAGCGCGTCACGCCCGGGTGGCCGCGGGGCGGCGGGGCCGGGCGCGGCGCGGCCGCTTGACGCCGGCCGCACGGGCCAGCTCGGCGATGGAGGCGTCGATGTCGCCGGCCAGCGCGTCGAGGTCCGGCATCGCGTCGTAGTCGCCCAGCAGGCCGAAGAAGACGTTGGCGTCGTAGGACATGATCGCGATCCCGAGGGCCGTGTTCAGCACGAGCGGCACCTGCGGATAGAACTCCTCCAGGCGCCGCCCGAGCAGGTATAGCGGCACTTGCGGCCCCGGGACGTTCGTGACGGTCAGGTTGAAGAAACGTTGGCGCGACTGCAGGCGCGCGGCCTGGTCGAGCACGGTCGGCGCGGCCGCGTCGGCCAGCCGGGCGATGGCCTGCGCGCCCACCGCCTGCCCGGACTCCTTGAGCCCCGCCATCGCCGTGTGCACGTGCGCGAAGCGCTCCACCGGGTCGGCCAGCCCGACCGGCAGCGGCGCGTACATCGCCGCCACCCGGTTGCCGAGCGCCCCGCGGTCGGACTCGGCGCGCACCGAGATCGGCACCATCGCCTTCAGCTCGGTCCCCTCCGGGTCGCGCCCGCGCCGCAGCAGCAGCGCCCGCAGCGCACCGGCGACCACGGTCAGCACGACGTCGTTGATCGTCCCGCCCAGCGCGTCCTTTATCGCCTTGAAGAGCGCCAGCTCGGCGTGCGCCCAGGCGAAGCGCCGGTGCGGGCCGATCGGCACGTTGAGCGGGCTGGGCGGCGCGCCCGCGACGCCCGCGGCGGCCATCGCGGCGAGCCCGGCCACCGCGCGTCCCGCCTCGGCGCCCGCGCGGTCCGGGTGGGCGAGTGCGCCGCGCACCACCCGGACGGGCTCCTCGGCGCGCTCCAGCAGCGCCTCGGCGAACAGCGCCGCCCGGCTGGGCGCGGGGCGAGCGGCCCACGGCGGCGCCGGCTCGCGCGGCGGCGGCTCGGCCGAGGCGTCGAGCAGCACCGTGAGGATGTCCACGCCGGAGATGCCGTCGACCATCGCGTGGTGGGTCTTGCACACCAGCGCGAAGCACTCGGAGCCGACCCGGTCGACGAGCCAGATCTCCCACAGCGGCTTGTCCCGGTCCAGCTGCTGGGAGAACAGCCGCCCCACCAGCGCCCGCAGCTCCTCCGGGCCGGCCGGGTCCGGGAGCGCCGTATGGCGCAGGTGGTAGCGGACGTTGAAGTGCGGATCGTCGACCCAGACCGGCCGCGAGACGCCGAGCGGCGGGTAGGCGAGCCGGCGCCGGTAGCGGGGCACGAGGGGCAGGCGGGCGGCGATCTCCGCCACCAGCTCGTTGTACGGCGGCGGCGAGCCGGCGAAGATCAGGACCGACCCGACGTGCATGTGGGCGCCGCGCTTCTCGAGCGCCAGGAACGAGGCGTCGAGGCCGGTGAGCCGCTCGGCGTTCGGCATGGCGGCGCATTCTCCCACGCCTCCATGTGACGGACCGCACACGGGGGCGCTGCTAGGGTCGAACGCTCGTTCGGCCACGCCGAGCCGCGGACGCAGGAGGTGTCCGCGGGCGGGGGATCCCTCGAAGCGCAAGCGTAGGGGGTCAGACCCATCGTCTTCGCCTGAGGAACGTGGCGAAGCCGAGGGGTCTGACCCCCGTTGAGACGCGCGGGGATCACCGATACGCCCTGCAGGCAGACATGGCCGCTGTTCCATAGGAG
Organism: Solirubrobacteraceae bacterium; assembly: GCA_025935735.1. The sequence goes on from JAICUS010000079.1 coordinate 2,588, forward strand.
GATCCGTGCCGCGATCCACGCTGCGCCGCACTGCGTGTGCGGGCGCTCTGTGCCTCACGGCGTCGAGCCTGGCGGCTCCGGCCGCCGCCCGGGCGTCCGCGCTGGACGTCCATCACAAGAAGCTGAACTCCAAGGTCGGCCACCGGCTGTCCGTCACCGGGCACCTGTTCGGCCTGCCGGCCGGTACGCCGGCGCCCACCGCGCGGCTGCAGGTGCGCCGCCGCGGCCACTGGGCGACGCTGGACCGCGACCGCCTGAGCGGCTCCGGCCGCTTCGTGCTGCGCCGGCGCGTCCGCGCGGTGCAGAGCGGCCGCGCGCGGCTGCGGCTGTCGAGCGGCCAGACGCGCCGGCTGGGCCGCGTGAACGTCTACCGCTACGCCGTCGCGTCCTGGTACGGCCCCGGCCTGTACGGCAACGCGCTCGGCTGCGGCGGGAGGCTCTACCCCGGGAAGCTCGGCGTGGCCAACAAGTCGCTGCCCTGCGGCGCGAAGCTGACGCTGCGCCACGGGCGCCACAAGGTACGCGTGCGGGTGATCGACCGCGGTCCGTACGTGGCCGGCCGCGAGTTCGACCTGACCGCCGCGACCGCCCGGCGCCTGCACTTCCAGGGCCCGGGGGCGATCCTGGTGAGCCGCTAGTCCTCGTCGTCGCTGGCCGAGACGTGCAGGACGCCGTCGAGGTCGGTCAGGGCCGCGGCCAGGTCGTCGATCGAGCCGCGGCCCTGGACCTCGAGCTTGACCGCGACGGTCGGCGGCGTCGAGTCCAGCCGCTGGGTGTCGACGCCGGCGATGGCGAACGCGCGGGACGTGCACTCGGCCAGCACGCTGCGCAGCACGCCGCGGCCGTCCTCGTAGACCACTCGCACGCCGGAGGCGGTGTAGCGGGAGCGGGGCAGCCGCGGCGTCAGCGCCGTGAAGCCGAGCACGACCGCGAAGTGTCCGGCGGTGACGGCGATCGCCAGCAGCCACAGCCCGGCGCCGCAGGCCATGCCGATGGCGGCGGTCACCCAGACGATCGCCGCGGTCGTGAGCCCGCGGACGATGTCGCCGCGCACGAAGATCAGGCCGCCGCCGATGAAGCCGATGCCCGACACGATCTGGGCGGCCACCCGCGACGGGTCGAGCGCCACGTGCGGGCCGAGCACGTCGAAGAAGCCGTACTTGCTGACGATCAGGAACAGCGCCGCGCCGACGCCGACGAGCGTGTGGGTGCGCAGCCCGGCCGACTTCTGGCGCCACTCGCGCTCCAGCCCGATCAGGCTCGAGAGCACGAACGCGAGCGCGAGCTCGCCGATCTGCAGCCAGCCCTGGCCGGCGGCGTCGCCCAGTCCGGCGGCGATGAGGGGCGCCAAGTGCATCCGGTTCCGCCCATACCCTTTCGGGGTTGGAGCCCAAGCGCGTCATCGCCCATCTCGACTGCGACGCGTTCTACGCGACCGTCGAGCTGCTGCGCCGGCCGGAGCTGCGCGGCCAACCGCTGATCGTCGCCGGCAGCGGCCCGCGCTCGGTGGTCACCACGGCGTCGTATGAGGCGCGTGCGTTCGGCGTCGGCTCGGCGATGCCGGCCTCGCAGGCCCGGCGGCTGTGCCCGCAGGCCGTCGTCATCCCGCCCGACTTCACCGCCTATCGCGAGAAGTCGCGCGAGGTGTGGGGGCTCGTGCGCGAGCGGCTCGAGCGCCTGCAGCCGGTGAGCATCGACGAGGCGTACGCGGACCTGACCGGCGTGGCCAAGCCGCTGCGCGTGTTGCGCGAGCTCCTGGCCGAGGTGCGCGAGCGGACCGGCATCCAGATCTCGGTGGGCGTCGGCCCGTCGCGGCTGGTGGCCAAGTGCTGCTCGGACCTCGGCAAGCCCGCCGGGTTCGTGGCGATGGGGCGCGAGGAGGCCTGCATCCGCTTCGCGCCGGCGCCCACGCGGCGCATCCCCGGCATCGGCCCGAAGACCGCCGAGCGGCTGGCCGAGCTGGGCTACGCGACGGTCGGGCAGCTGCAGGAGGCCGACGAGGCCCAGCTCGCCGCGCTGTTCGGCAACCGCACGGCCCGCTATCTGAAGTCCCGCGCGGCGTTCGAGGACGACTCGCCGGTGGAGACCGACAGCGGCCCGGCGAAGTCGGTCTCCACCGAGCGGACGTTCGACACCGACATCGCCGACCACGAGGAGCTCGAGCGGCGGCTGCGCGAGATGTCCGCCGAGCTGTGCGCCGGCCTGGCGGGCAAGCGCCGGCGCGGGCGCACGGTGGCGATCAAGGTCCGCCTGGACGACTGGACCACGGTCACGCGCGCGAAGACGCTCACGGCGTCCACCCACGACGCCGAGCTCGTCACGGAGACCGCCGTGGGCCTGCTGCACGCCTACGCGCCGCCGCGGCCGGTGCGGCTGCTGGGCGTGCGGATGGCGAGCTTCGACGACGTCGAGCCCGACCGCCCGCCGCCGCCCGTGGCGCCGACGGGTCAGCTCGCGCTCCCGGTTTAGTACAGAGCGCTTGCGAGTTTCCGGCGCGACTCGCGCGCGAGCGGGTGCTCGACACCGAGGTCGTCCAGCACGCCGACCACGGCGCGGCGCAGGGCCTCGCGGCGGTCCTCGTCGTCGGTGGCGGCGATCGCGCCGATGAGCGTGTCCAGCCCGCGCTGCGTCTCGCCGCGGTCCAGGGCGGCGAACGCCTCGGCCAGGTCCGGGTCCTCCTCGAGGCGCAGCCGGGCGGCCAGCCCCTCGGCGGCGAACGAGCCGGCGACGTTGCCGAGGACGGCCAGCGCCGCCTCGCGCTCGCCGCGCTGGGCCAGGATGCGGCCGAGCGCCAGCGCGGCGTCGGCCCGGCCGGGCTCGAGCTCCAGCGCGCGCCGCAGCGCGTCCTCGGTGCCGGACTGCACGAGCGCGTCGGCCTCTGAGGGCAGCAGCGCGTCCAGGAAGCGGGCCACCTGCGCGGGTGGCTGGGCGCCGATGAACTCGCTCACCACCCGCCCGTCCTTGAACGCCTTCACCGCCGGGATCGACTGGATGCGGAACGCGGCCGAGATGCGCGGGTTCGCGTCCGTGTCGAGCTTCACCAGCTCGACTTGGCCGGCCCGCTCGGCCACCGCCTTCTCGATCACCGGGCCGAGCGCCCGGCAGGGGCCGCACCACTCCGCCCAGAAGTCCACGACGACGGGCAATTCGTGCGAGCGCTGGAGGACGTCGCGGTCGAACGTGGCTTCAGTGGCGTCGATCGGCACAATCCAAAGATAGTGGCCGACGAGCTGAGCATCGAGGCGGGCGGCGTGACCCTGCGCGGCGACGAGTCGGGGGAGGGCGTTCCTGTCGTCCTGCTGCACGGATTGACGGCCACCCGGCGCTACGTGGTGATGGGCTCGCGCGCGCTCCAGCGCTCCGGCCACCGCGTGCTGGCCTACGACGCGCGCGCGCACGGGACGTCGGACCCGGCGCCGGAGCCCGACGACTACGGCTACGGCCGCCTGGCCCGCGACCTGCTCGCCGTGCTCGACGCGCGCGACATCGACCGCGCGGTGCTCGCCGGCGCCTCGATGGGCGCCCACACGATCACGGCGTTCGCGCTCGCCCACCCGGAGCGCGTCGCGGCGCTGGTCGTCCTCACCCCGGCGTTCGACCCCGAGGCCGAGCGCAACTTCGACCGCTGGGACGCGCTGTCGGCCGGCCTGCGCGACGGCGGCGTCGAGGGGTTCATCGCGGCCTACGGCGAGCCCAAGGTGCCCGAGCAGTGGCGCGACACGATCTTCCGGGTGCTCGAGCAGCGCCTGTCCGCCCACGAGCACCCCGACGCCCTGGCCGACGCGCTGCGCGCCGTCCCCCGCTCGCGCCCGTTCGAGGCCTGGGAGGACCTGTCGGCGATCGAGGCGCCCACGGTCATCGTGGCCAGCCGCGACGACGCCGACCCCGAGCACCCCTACGCGGTCGGCGAGCGTTACGCCAAGGCCATCCCGCGCGCGCGCCTCGTGTCCGAGGAGCCCGGCCAGTCGCCCCTGGCCTGGCAGGGCGCCCAGGTGTCGCGCGTGATCGCGGACATCGCATGAGCGCCGGCTACAGCGGCACGCCCCTGGCGAAGAAGCTGGGGATCAAGCCCGGGCACCGGCTGATGCTGCTCGACGCGCCCGACTCGCTCGCACTCGAGCTGCCGGACGGGGTGCAGGTGGTCCGGCAGGCGCGCGGGAAGGCCGACGTGATCGTGAGCTTCCACACCGAGCGAAGCGCGTTCGTGCAGCGGCTGCCGAGGCTCCGCGAGTGCATGGAGCCGGCGTGCGGGCTGTGGATCGCCTGGCCGAAGAAGGCCTCCAAGGTGCCGACCGACCTGACGGAGAACGTGGTCCGCGACACGGGGCTCGCCAATGCGCTCGTGGACAACAAGGTGGCGGCGATCGACGAGGTGTGGAGCGGCCTTCGTTTGGTAATACGGCTCAAAGATCGAGGGTGACGTCGCCCGCAGCGGGCGCGGCATGCGAAGCGCCGCGATTGCGGAGGGCGAAACCGCACTATCTTGGGCCTATGGCCGCGCACACGCTCCCCGAAGACCAGCGCCTGATCGACCTCTCGCCGAAGGCGTACGAGCATCCGGCGGACCGGGCCGCCACCGCCGCGCTGAAGTCGATCCCGATGCTCGACACGGTGGTGCGCAAGCTGATCGAGTACGGCTACGAGCGCGGCGTCCGGCAGCTGCTGTTCGGCAACGCCGTGCGGATCGGCGACGACCAGCTGCCCGAGGTGTGGGCGGCGCACCGGGCGGCGCTGGCGCGGCTGGACATCACCGAGATCCCCGACCTCTACATGATGCAGATGCCGTTCATCAACGCGATGACGGTGGGCGCCGAGCGGCCGATGGTGGTGCTGAACTCGGGCGCGGTCAACATGCTCGACGAGAGCGAGCTGCGCACCGTCCTGGGGCACGAGTCCGGCCACATCCTCTCCGACCACGTCATGTACTCGACCGCGCTGTTCATCCTGCTGAGCATCGGCGTCGGGCCCCTGATGCGGCTGCCGTTCTTCGCCGGGCTGCCGCTGCTCGCGGTCAAGCTGGCGCTGCTGGAGTGGTACCGGGCAGCCGAGCTGTCCTGCGACCGGGCGGCCACGCTGGTCAACCGCAGCCCGATGACCACCTGCCAGACGCTGATGGTGATCGCGGGCGGCGCCGCCTCGCGCAAGCTCAGCCTCGACGCGTTCGTGCGCCAGGCCGCCGAGTACGAGGACGTCGAGCCCGGGTTCGACAAGTTCACCCGCTTCCGCACCGAGCTCTTCCAGACCCATCCGTTCCCGGTGCGGCGCGTGAGCGAGCTGATGAAGTGGGTGCGCTCGGGCGAGTACGACCGCGTGATGAGCGGCGAGTACCGGCGGCGCGGCGACGCTAACCAGCCGCGCACCGACGGCGCGGACGCCGCCGAGTTCTACGCCGAGCGCTTCCGCAATCTCTTCCGCGAGGTGGGCGAGGGCGTGAACAAGGCCGGCGACAAGGTATCCGACGCCGCCGACCGCCTCGCCGGCTGGATCCGCGGCTCGGCGGCCGACAACTAGAGAGCGGCGATGCAGCCCCTCCGCCCCGCCCCGATCATCCGACCTTCCTAGACCGCCCGCAGGTTGCGCCGCTTGATCGCCCCCGAGGCGGTCACGGTCACGCGGTACAGGCCGACGCGGGTGAGCCGCACCGACGTGGCGTAGCGGCCGCCGACCACCGCGACCGAGCGGCGGCGGCCCACGCGCACCCAGCGGCGCCCGACCCGGCGCTCGAGCGTCACCCGCACCCGCGACGGCGCGGGGGACACCGAGCCGGAGACCGCGATCCGCCCGCCGGCCCCGGTGCGCCGCGCGCTGGCCACCGACAGCCGCGGCACGACCTCGACGGGGATCGGCGGCGATTCCACGCGCGGCCGGGTCCCGTCGCCGGCGAACACCGCGCGCACCCGGCCGCTGGACGGCAGCACCGCGCTCGCCTGCCAGCTGCCGTCGAGCCCGCACGGCGCCGACGCCACCGGCTCCCAGGCCGAGCGGCCCGCGCTGAACTCGATGCCCAGCGTCGCCCCTGAGGGTGAGGAGCCGTCGGCGAAGCGCAGCACGCCGGCCATCGCCACCGGCCGGGCGCCGCGCTGGTAGGCCGAGGTCGTCACCGTGATCCCGTCCAGCGGCGCCGCGTAGCCGTCGGCCCGCTCGCGCAGGTCGCCCAGCTGGCGGTAGAGCGCGTTGCCGGGGCAGGACGTGGCGTCGCCGTCGCGATGGCCGGAGACGCGCTGGAAGGTGATGTTCGCGCCGGCGCGATAGCGGTTGTCGGCCCCGCCGAGCGACGGCAGCGTGACCTGGCCGAGCACCGGCACGCCGTGCAGCGACAGCTTCCAGCCGATCAGCCGCGCGAGCGCGTCCATCGCCTCGTCCGGCAGCCGCACGTTGGTGAACGTGCCCAGGCAGGCGACCCCCGTCGAGTAGGAGTTCCAGCCCTGCGCGTGCGCGCCGATGACCGCGTTCTCGATGCCGCCCGCGCGCCCTTCGAACACCTGCCCGTAGCGGTCGACGAGGAAGTTGTAGCCGATGTCGTTCCAGCCGTTGTAGTCGCGGTGGTAGTGGGCGATGCCGAGCACGATCGAGGCCGACTGGCTGGGCGCGTAGTCGATCGCCGTGACCGTGTGGTGGACGAACGCGAGCTCGACGACGCCGAACTCGGGCGCCGCGCGCGGGATCACGCCGTCGCCGCCCCAGCCGGAGCGCGGGATGATCCCCGGCGGGTCGAGCTGGGCGGTGTGCGCGAGCGGCGGGACGCTGTCCAGCGAGCGCACGAAGCAGGCCCGCAGCCCGCGGGCGGAGCCGCGCAGGCGCAGCTGGAGCTCGTCGGCGTGGCCGACGAACGCCGGGTCGGTGCCGTGCAGCGGCCCGTGGGGCGCGGGCAGCGGCGTCCAGCGCGTCCAGCGCCCGCCGGCCCGGCGCGTGCGCACCTGGGCGCTGACCGAGCCGGCGCGCCAGCGCAGCCCGACGAGGTCGAAGCGGCCCGGCGCGCGCAGCACGCGCGTGGTGCGCCACAGGCCGGCGGCGTGGGCGCCGCGTTCGTCGACGGGCATGTCGAACACCGCCGGCCGGCCGGTGGCGAGGGCGGGGGTGGGGAGGGGGAGGCGGGCGGCCCCGAGGGCGAGCGCGCCGGCGCCGGCACGCAGCGCCTGGCGGCGTGTGAGTCCGTGCATCAAGTACTCCGAACACGGCTTCCCCGCGATCGGAGCACTTCGCACGCGATCGTTCAGGGTTCGTCGAAGAATGGTCGGTGCGTCTGATGTGGTGCAGCCGTGGATGCCTCGGGCCGCCTGCGACAGCGATGCGTGCCTCTGGCACGTGAGCCTCGCGGGTGGCGCGAGGCGCCGCGGATGTGCCGCAGCAGGCGTGCCGGAATTCTTCGACGGACCCTTAGGTGCGCAACACCCGCGCCACCGAGACGATGGTCAGCAGCGTCATCACGCAGGCCGAGGCCACGCACCACTGGCAGATGGCGTGGATGCGGAACAGCTCCGCCCACGTCAGGTACATGGAGAAGCCGAAGCCGACGAGCGAGAGGAACGCCGCCGCGACCGCGCCGTCGCCCTCCGGCAGCAGGAGGCTGCCGAGGATCAGCACGTAGCCGACCAGGCCCAGGACGGCCACGGGGATACCCGCCAGCTCGGCGTAGCTGGAGGCCTGCACCTTCTCGCAGCCCCCGCCGCCCGACAGGCAGACGATCTTCAGGTGCCCGTAGTGGACCCAGGTCAGGTAGCCCGCGATCCCGGTCCCGATCAGCGCGAGCACGAGCGTGGCGCGGCGCATCCCGCGGTCACGGTACTTGAAACTCAAAGTTAGGCGCGCCATAATTTCGTCCGTGGCCGTACGACAAACAGAGTTCTCCCCCGCCGTGGAGGACTACGCGAAGGCGATCTACGCGCTCCAGGACCGCGGGGACGGCACGGTCACCACCACCGCGCTGGCCGAGCGCCTGGGCGTCACGCCCGCCAGCGCGTCCGGCATGGTGCGCAAGCTCGACGAGCAGGGGCTCGTGAGCTACGTGCGCTACCGCGGCGTGCGGCTGACGCCCAGCGGCACGCGGGTCGCACTGGAGGTGATGCGCCACCACCGGCTGCTGGAGCTCTACCTGACGGAGACGCTGGACGTCCCCTGGGACCGCGTGCACGACGAGGCCGAGGTGCTCGAGCACGTGCTCTCCGAGGACCTCGAGGCGCTGATCGCCGCCAAGCTCGGCCACCCCACGCACGACCCGCACGGGGACCCGATCCCCACCGCGGACCTCGTGCTCCCCGAGGAGCCGACCGAGAGCCTGGCCGCGCTGGAGCCGGGCGCCGAGGGCGTCTTCGTCCGGGTGTCGGACTCCGACCCGGAGATGCTGCGCTATCTCGCCCAGCGCGGCATCGCCCCGGGCGACGCGCTGTCCGTGGAGGACAAGCAGCCGTTCGGCGGCCCGCTGTTCGTGCGCTTCCGCGGCGAGGTGCACGTGCTCGGCGGCGCGCTCGCCGGCGCGATGCGGGTGCGGACGGTGGCCGCGGCATGACGCCGCCGCCGCCTCCGGCGGAGGCCGCCACCATCTCGCTGCCGGCGGTCGAGTCGCCGCTGCGCCGTATGCGCTCGCGCGGCGGCGTGCGCGGCGTGCTGGTCCTGCTCGGCCCCGCCTTCGTGGCCGCGGTGGCCTACATCGACCCGGGGAACTTCGCCACCAACATCGCCGGCGGCGCCAAGTACGGCTACATGCTGCTGTGGGTGATCGTCGCGGCCAACCTCGTGGCGATGCTCGTGCAGTACCTGTCGGCCAAGACCGGCATCGCCACGGGCCGCAACCTGCCCGAGCTGTGCCGCGACCACCTGCCGCGTCCCGCGAGCGTCGGGCTGTGGATCCAGGCGGAGGCGATCGCCATCGCCACCGACCTGGCCGAGTTCGTCGGCGCCGCGATCGCGCTGAACCTGCTCTTCGGCGTCCCGCCGTTCGTGGCCGGCCTGATGACCGCGGTGGTGGCGTTCGCCATCCTGGGCCTTCAGACCCGCGGCTATCGCCGGTTCGAGCTGGCGATCGCCGGGCTGCTGGGCCTCGTCTGCCTGGGCTTCATCTACGACCTGCTGCAGGTCCACGTCGACCGGGGCGCGTTCGTCCAGGGGCTGGTGCCGAGCTTCGCCGGCTCAGACAGCGTGATGCTGGCCGTGGGCATCCTCGGCGCCACCGTGATGCCGCACGTCGTCTATCTGCATTCCGCGCTGACGTCGCAGCGCATCAAGCCCCACGGCACCGACGAGCGGCGCGAGCTGCTGCGCTTCCAGCGCCTCGACGTCGTGCTGGCCATGGGCCTGGCCGGCTTCATCAACATCACGATGCTCGTGGTGGCCGCGGCGCTTTTCCATACGTCAGGCCTCACGGACGTGGATTCCATCGATGGCGCCCACGCCGGCTTCGAGGCGCTGCTGGGCGGCGGCGCGGCGCTGGCGTTCGCCGTCGCGCTGCTGGCCTCCGGCCTGTCGAGCTCGAGCGTCGGCACGTTCGCCGGCCAGGTCGTGATGCAGGGCTTCATCAACCGCCGCATCCCGCTGTTCCTGCGCCGCGCGGTGACCATGGCGCCGTCGCTGATCGTGCTCGGCGTGGGGCTGGACCCGTCGACCACGCTGGTGGTCTCCCAGGTCGTGCTCTCGTTCGGGATCCCGTTCGCGCTGATCCCGATGGTCCTGCTGACCCGTCGTGCGGACGTGATGGGCGCGCTGGTCAACCGCCGGGCGACGACCGCCGTCGCGAGCGCCGTCGCGGCGATGATCGTCTCCCTGAACGTGTTCCTGCTCTACCAGACGTTTCTCGGCTAACTCTTTCGCTCGGCCTTGACGGCCGCGGTCGCCTCGGCGAGCCGGCGGGCCTCGTCGCGGGCGGTGAGGGCGTCCTCGCGGTCGGCCTGCGCGGCGGCCTCGCGGTCGAGCTGCTCCAGGCGCTCGCGCTTGGCCTGCTCGTCGATCGCCGCCTCGGCCCGGCCGGCCGCCTTGCCCGCGGCCTGCTTGCGCTCCTGCTCGGCCCGGGCGGCGGCCCGCTTGCGCTGCTGGCGCTCGCGGTCGGCCCGGCGCTTGCGCTCGCTCGCCTCGGTGGACTCGCGGCTCGCGGCGGCCTCGAGCGTCTGGGCGCGCTCGCGCCGGTCGGCGGCGGCGCGGCGGGCGCTCGCGTCGGCCTGCAGCACGTCGTCGCCCAGCGCGGTGCCGGCCACGTCGCGCGCGGCGGCCTCGGCACGGTCGGCGGCGAGCTTCCCGTTGCCGCCCAGCGCCCGGTCCAGCGGCCAGCGCAGCACCTTGATGTAGCCGCCGACGGCGGTTCTGGGGATGGAACGCAGGTTCATGCCTTCTCCTCGGGGTCGATCGCGTCGGCGGCCGCGCGGGCCCGGGCGGCCTCCTGCTCGAGCTGCTGCGCGCGGCGCTCCTGCGCGCGGGCGGCGGTCTCCTCGCGGACGGCCTGCGCGTCGGCCGCGTGCTCGGCCCGGGCGCGGTCGCGCTCGGCGGCGCGCTCGCGCTCGGTGGCGGCCAGCTCGGTCTGCAGGCGGGCGCGCTCCTCGGCGGTGTCCGCCCGGTCGGCCTCCAGCTGCGCCTCGGCCTCCCGCTGGCGGGCCTCGGCCGTCTCGGCCGCGGCCTCGCGCTCGGCATCGACCTGGGCCTGCTGGAGGCGCCCCTCGCGCGCCAGGTCGTCGTTTCCGACGGCCGCGCCGGCGGTTTCCTTGATCTTGCCGGCGAGGCGCCCGATGGCGCCGCCGGCGGTTCTCTCGCGGTCAGTCACCCACCGGGCCTACCCGCGCGCACACGTGGCCAGCGTGGCGCATCGCACACATGGGTCCCAAGCCCCATTGACGAAAGGTCCCGAAAGGTGGACCATCGCAGCCGCGATGGAAGCGACTGCGCGGAGGGTGCGGGCTGACCGGAACCGGCGGCGGATGCCCCATCGGGGTGCGATCTCCCGCTGGACGCGGCGGGTCGTGGGCCTGCTGGCCACGGCGGCGTTCCTCGGCGTGGGCGTCGCCTCCTACAAGATGATCGCGCCCGCGCACGACTCGACGGCGGGCGCCGCGCTGCTGCCGACGGCCACGGCGGCGCCGGCGCACCATCACAAGGCCAAGCAGCACCATCACAAGCCCAAGCCGCTGACGCACAAGCAGAAGGCCGCCCGCACGGCCGCGGTGGCCGAGCTGCGCAGCCAGGGCTACACGGCGGTCAAGACGTCGGACTACGACCCGCGCGCCACGCTGCGCGTGCTCGTCGGGCGCCCGGTGGGCGACGCCGGCGGCGGCTCGTACGCGTTCTTCTTCAGCGGCGGCCACTACCTGGGGCGCGACTCGCTCTCGCCGACGGCCTCCCTGAAGGTGCTGCGGCACGGCAAGCACAGCGTCACGCTCTCCTACGGCACCTGCTGTCCGGTCAAGCACACGCATGTGCGCTTCAAGCTCCAGGACGGCGGCATCGAGCCGGTCCAGGCCATCCCACCGTCGTACCTGCGCGCCGTCCGGCGATAGTCTCGGTCCTGAGGACCGAGAGGAGAGAGCGCATGGAGCCGTCGTACGCATCCGGAACGTCTACGACGCCGCTGCTGGGCGACACGATCGGCGGCAACCTCGACCGCACGGTGGCCCGCTTCCCCGACCGCGAGGCGCTGGTCAGCGTCCACCAGGGCCTGCGCTACACCTACGCCGAGTTCGCCGAGGCCGTCGAGCGGGCCGGCCGGGCGTTCATCGCCGCCGGCATCCGGCCGGGCGACCGGGTGGGCATCTGGGCGCCCAACTGCGCCGAGTGGGCGCTCGTCCAGTACGCCACCGCCAAGGCCGGGATCATCCTGGTCAACGTCAACCCGGCCTACCGGACCTCCGAGCTGGAGTACGCGCTGCGCCAGTCGGGCTGCCGGATGCTCGTGGCCGCGACGGAGTTCAAGACCTCCGACTACGTCGCGATGGTGGACGAGGTGCGCGGCGAGCTGCCGGAGCTCGAGCGCGTGGTGTTCATCGGCCGCGACTGGGACGAGCTCGTGGCCGGCGGCGACTCTGTCGACCCCGGCGAGCTGGCCGAGCGGCAGGCCGCCACGCAGTTCGACGACCCGATCAACATCCAGTACACGAGCGGCACGACGGGCTTCCCGAAGGGCGCGACGCTCTCGCACCACAACATCCTCAACAACGGGTTCTTCGTGGGCGAGGGCTGCCGCTTCACCGAGCAGGATCGCGTGTGCATCCCCGTGCCCTATTACCACTGCTTCGGCATGGTCATGGGCAACCTCGGCTGCACGAC
>JAICUS010000339.1 GCA_025935735.1 Solirubrobacteraceae bacterium
CGGGAACGTCATCAGCCGCAGCTCGTCGACCAGGCCGAGGCCCAGCAGCCCCTGCGCGAGCCGCACGCTGCCGTGGACGATGATGTCCCCGCCCGGCTCGGACTTGATCCGCTCGACCTCGGACTTCAGGTCCGGCCCGAGCACCTCGGAGTTGGTCCAGGTCGGGTCGGTCAGCGTCGAGGACACGACGTACTTCTTCATGCTGTTGAACCGGTCGGCGAAGCCGAGGTCGTCCGTCCGGCCCGGCCACGCCTCCGCGAAGCCCTCGTAGGTGACGCGGCCGAGGAGCATCGCGTCGTGCGCGAACGTCTCGTCCAGCTTGTACTTCATGGCGTCCGGGTCGTCGAACTTGAACCTCCAGCCGCCGTGCTTGTAGCCCTCGGCCCCGCCGGGGTCCTCGACGACGCCGTCCAGCGAGATGAACTCGGTCACGACGATGCGGCGCATGCTGCTCTCCTTCGCATTGGGTGCCATTCACCCGGGCGTCGAGCGAGCCCGCCCGGAATCGACACGGATACACGCGGGCCGCGTAGCGTCATCAGCAGGTATGAGGACCGACGCCCAGCTCCTGGCCGAGGACGACGCGCGCGCGTTCGGGGAGCTCTACCGGCGGCACGTGCGCCGCGTGCACGCCTGGTTCGCGCGCCGCAGCGAGTGGGCGGCCGCCGACCTGACCGCCGAGACGTTCGCGCGCGCCTGGGTGCGGCGGCGCGGCTTCCACGACCAGCACGACGGCTGGGCGCTGCCGTGGCTGCTCGGCATCGCGCACAACGTGCTGCGCGAGTCGGTCCGGCGCGACCGGATCGAGACCCGCGCGCGGGAGCGGCTCGGCCTCCCGCTCGACCTCGCCGACGAGGACGGCTACGCCGCCGTCGAGGACCGGCTCTCGCCGCGCCTCGCGCTGGCCGGCGCGCTGGACGAGCTGCCCGACCACGAGCGTGAGGCGATCGAGCTGCGGGTGATCGGCGAGCTGCCCTACGGCGAGATCGCCGACCGTTTGGCGATCCGTCCGGCCGCCGCCCGCCTGCGCGTCTCGCGCGCGCTGCGCCGCCTCGCGGAACTGAGCCCGAAGGAGGAACGATGAACCGTCCGCTGCCCGATTCGCTCGTCCGCTTCGGCGACCAGCTCGAGCGGGCGGTCGAGCGCGACCGGCTCGCCGCCCGCCGGCGCCCGCGCCGCCTGGCGCTGCGCGCGACCGCGGCCACGGCCGCCGCCGTGGCCATCGCCGCCGGGGTGGTGTCGCTCCCGCTCGGCGAAGGCACCGTCGCCCCGCCCGGCGTCGCCACCGCGTCCGCCGCCGAGCGCGCGGTCGCGGTGCTGAGCCCGGCCCCGGGCTCGATCGTGCACACCGTCGCGACCTATCGCGCGACCGCGGCCGGCGGGGGCGCCTCGACCTGGCGCGAGGAGACGTGGCGCCAGACGGCGCGCCCGTACACCGTCCGGCAGTTGACCACCCGCGACGGCGTGCGGGTCGAGACCGAGACCGTCGGCGACGGCGCCGCCCAGCTCTACGACGCCGCCTCGGACACGATCTACGTGAACCCGCCGGACGGCGGGCCGGCGCTGGGGACGCCCGAGCAGGCGAGCGACGGAGACCCCCTGGCCGAGCAGATGGCGGACCTGCTGCGCTCCGGCAGGGCCCGCGCCGTGACCCGTTCCGGCGCGACGATCCGCTTCGCCTACGACGACCCGCTGCCCGGCGGCGGGAGCGTCAAGTGGACCTACGTGGTGGACGCGACGAGCTACCGGCCGGTCCGGCTGACCACCGCCTCGCCCGACGGCTCGCGCGAGGCCGTGCGGTTCGGCACCTACGAGGCGCTGTCCGCGAGCGAGCAGGTGGACGCGCTGCTGAGCCTGCGCGATCAGCACCGCGGCGCCAAGGTCGACCGCACGCCGGCCGGCTACGTGGCCGCGCTGGCCCGGCTGGACGGGGTCAGGTGACGCGCAGGCCGGAGCGGGCGCGCAGGGCGGGGACGACCGCCGCGGACGTGTCGCGCGGCGAGCGCATCAGCGCGGCGGGCACGAGCCACTGGCGGGAGGTGAGCGCATCGGTGGCCGCGAGGACGTCGAAGAGGTCGGCGCGGACGGCGATGTCGGGCGCGGGCGGGCCGAGCTCGCCGCCGGAGATCCGGCGGACGCCGCGGGCTTGTAGCCCGTCCCGGCCGAGCCGGTGCAGCGAGGCGATCAGCAGCCCGTCGTCGATGCCGGCGGCCAGCTCGGCGACGTCCGCCGCGCCGCCGCCGACCAGGACGAGGTTGCGCGGGCGCGGGATGCCGAAGCCCGCCGGCCGGGTGGCGTGGCCGGTGGTCGCCGTGCCCTCGCGGGCGGCCGTTGTCGCATCGTGGACCGCCCGGTGGGCGACCCCGTCCTGGATGAGCGGCAGCGGCTGGACCGGCGAGCCCTCGGCGTCGTAGCTGCGCGGCAGCGTGCCGGGGAAGCGCGGCGAGTCCGAGAGGTTGATGGCCGGCGATACGAGCCGCGTGCCCAGCGCCGCGGTGAACCGGCCAGCCGCCGCGCCGCTGAACTGCCAGGCCGCGACCTCCAGCAGCATCGCCACGGCCCACGGGCCGAGCACGACGGGCGGCTCGCCGGCCGGCACGGGGTCGCCGGCGCCGCCGTCGCCCGCGCCGGCCATGGCCAGGAAGTCGGCGGCGAGCGCGTCGGCGTCCAGTCCGCCGGGGCCGGCGGCGGCCGCGTGGATGAACGCCGGGCGCCCGCCGGCCGCGGCCAGGAACAGCTCGGCGAAGCTGCGCTGCTCGTACGCGCGGACGCCGCGGGTGGAGGCGATGGCGACCTTCGCGGCGGCCGAGCGCCAGTGCGTGCCCGGCGGCAGCGCGGCGACCGCCTCGGCGGCGCGCTCGGGCGACAGGCCGGCGGCCGCCGGGTCGTAGCCGTCGTGCGTGCGGCCGGGCGCCGGCTCGGGCAGCGCCGGCGGCCATCGCGGCCCCGGCAGCCGTGCGGCCGCGGCGGCGGCTGCGCGCACGCCGTCCTCGGTGAGGTCGCCGGTGACGACCACGCCGGCGCCCAGCGACGCCAGCTCGACGCGGACGCTGTCCGAGCAGGTCAGCGCGCCGCCGGCGTTGTCCGCGCCGCGCTCCCACCACGCGGTCGCCTGGCCCTCGCCGTCCAGCCGCGCGAGCGCGCGCTCGGCGAGCGCCTCGAGGTCGGCCTGGCTCGGCGGCGCGGGCATCGGCCGGCCAGGCTAGTACGGGCGCGCGCGAGCGTCGCCCGCGCCCGCGTGGCTCAGGCGGCCAGGGTGCGCTCGAGCTCCTCCGCGGCCCGCGCGATCTGGCGGGCGACGTGGCGGCGATGCTCGGGCGAGGGCTGCTCCTCGGTCGCCAGCGCGTCGGCCAGCGTGCGGATGAGCCATAGCGGCGTCCGCAGCGGCTCCTCGACAGGTGCGGCCTCCGGCCAGGAGAACTCCTGTTGGGCGATGAGGTAGGGCATCCTGCCCCGGATCATCGACCGGGAGCGGCAAAACTAAACCTCCGATCTACTGTATTCCCGTGCTTTGGGTGGTGGCGTCCTCGTACCAGGAGTACGCGTAGCTGGGGTCGTCGAGGTCGCGTGCGAGCGTCGTCAGCTTGAGCGGCCGGAACGTGTCGCACATCACGGCGAGCTCTGAGGTCCGCTCCATGCCCAGCGCCTTCTCCACGGTGCCCGGCTGCGGGCCGTGCGGGAGCCCCGACGGGTGCAGCGTGATGCACCCGACGTCCACGCCCTCGCGCGCGGCGTAGTCGCCGTCGACGTAGTACATGACCTCCTCGCTCTGCACGTTGGAGTGGTGGTAGGGCAGCGGCACCGACTGCGGGTCCCAGTCGAGCAGGCGGGGGCAGAACGAGCAGATGACGAAGCTCTGGCCCTGGAAGGTCTGGTGCGCGGGCGGCGGCTGGTGCAGCCGGCCGGCCTTGGGCTCGAAGTCGTGGATGTTGAACGTGTAGGGGTAGACGTAGCCGTCCCAGCCGACGACGTCGAGCGGGTGGTAGTCGAGCACGTAGTCCTGGTATCCGCCGCGCACGCGGACCTTGACGTCGTGCTCGCCGCGGTCGCGGTGGGTCTCCAGCGCCGCCGGCGGATGGAAGTCGCGCTGCGAGAACGGCGCGTGCTCGAGCAGCTGGCCGTAGCGGTTGCGGTAGCGGTTGGGCGTCTCGATCTCGCCCGGCGTGTAGAAGGTCAGCCAGCGCTGCGGCTCGTCGAACCGGAAGCGGTACGTCGTGCCGCGCGGGATGACGATGTAGTCGTGCCTGCGGTAGGGCAGCGTGCCGAACACGCTCTCCACGGCGCCGGAGCCCTCGTGGACGAACACGACCTCGTCGCCCTCGCCGTTGCGGAAGAAGTAGTCGCCCTCGTGCTGCGGGACGCAGACGCCGATCTCGACGTCGCCGTTGTACTGCAGCACCCGCCGGCCGAGCACCGAGTCGCCCATCGGCTCCAGCCCGCGCGTGTCGGTCAGCCGGTGCACGTGGGTCTCCGGCACCCATTCCTCCAGGCCGATCGGCTCGAACTCGCCGACCTCCTTGACCCGGCAGGGCGACCACAGGTGGTAGAGGATCGACTCGTTGCCGGAGAAGCCCTCGAACCCCATGACCTCCTCGACGAGCAGCGGCGCGGAGCCGTTGGCCGCCGGCGCGTCCGGGTCGCGGAACTGGACGTGGCGCTTGGCCGGGATGCGGCCCAGGCTGTGGTAGCGCATCAGTCGCTCCTCTCGGTGGGGTGATACACGCGGCCCAGGAACAGCAGCGCTCCGGTCGGCCCGTGCTCGACCGCCCAGGTGAACGGCCGGTCGAAGACGATGTGGAAGGGCGGCGGCGGGTCGGCCCGGACGGCGGAGATCGCCATCGCCGTGACGACGGTCACCGCCGCGGCCTTCGTGCCCTGCTCGTCGATGTCGGCGCGGGCCCGCTGCAGGATCTGCGACAGCGCCTTCGCGCCCGGGCCGGTGAACAGCGCCTCGAGCTCGTCGCCCGGCTCGAACGCCGGACCGAGCCCGAGCGCCTGCAGGTGGTCCGTCAACGCGAGCCGCGACGCTGCGGTGAACCGCGGCAGCTCCACTCGCCCCTGCCGCCGCTGGAACGTCAGCTCGCGCCAGTCGCCCTCGCCGAGCACCCCCACGAACTCCAGCTCGTGGTCGCCGTACGGAAGGCGGACGGCGCGCAGCTCACCCTGCTCCGCGTAGGAGAACCTGCCGGACACGTCCATCATCGCGACCTCGCCGGCGCCCTCGAACGGCCGCGGCCGCGTCTTCGCGGGGTCGAACGGGTCGGTCCACGCCGCGTCCATGTAGACGGCGTCGGTGATTGCCAGCTTCTCGTAGTCCGCGACCTTCTCGATGACCGACGGGATCATCCCGCGGGTCCGCTCGCGCGCCCACGCGTTGATCGCGTCCACCTCCAGCGGGCCGACGTCGAGGCCGGCGAGCGCGGGGCCGGGCGCGTAGCCCTCGGCGAGCCAGGCCGCGCTCGCCATGTAGAGCACGACCGCGGGGTCGTCGACCGCGACGTCCGGCGGCGTGTCCGGGCCGAGGACCTTGTCGAGCGCCGCGCGCGTGCGGCCGCGCGCGCCGCGCCGGACCACCTCGAGCGCGCGCCGCAGCCCCAGGGGCGAGAACACGACGTCCTTGGGGCCCAGGCGCTCGAGCAGCGCGCGCTCGAGGTCCATCGGCATCCCTACAGGTTTCCGCGCAGCGCCTGCTCGCGCTCGATCGCCTCGAACAGCGCCTTGAAGTTGCCGTCCCCGAAGCCGCGCGCGCCGTGGCGCTCGATGACCTCCAGGAAGACCGTCGGGCGGTCCCCGATCGGCTTCGTGAAGATCTGCAGCAGGTAGCCCTCGTCGTCGCGGTCGACCAGGATGCCCAGCCGGCGCAGGTCGTCCAGCGACTCCGCGATCTCGCCCACCCGCTCGGGCACCTCGTCGTAGTAGGTCTCGGGCGTCTTGAGGAACTCGACGCCGCGCGCCGTCAGCTCCTCGACCGTGCGCACGATGTCGCGCGTCGCCACCGCGATGTGCTGCGCGCCGGGCCCGCCGTAGTACTCGAGGTACTCGTCGATCTGCGACTTGCGCTTGCCCTCGGCCGGCTCGTTGAGCGGGAACTTCACCCGGCCGTTGCCGTCGGTCACGACCTTGGACATGAGCGCGCTGTACTCGGTGGAGATGTCGTCGTCGGAGAAGTGGATCATCTCCCGCATCCCGAAGACGTCCTCGTAGTACTTCACCCAGCGGTCCATGGCGCCGAGCTCCACGTTGCCCACGATGTGGTCGATAGCCAGCAGGCCGGTGTCCTCGACCGCCGCCTCCCGCGCCGCGTAGCCGGGCAGGAACGGGCCGCGGTAGCCCGCGCGCTCGACGAACGTGTGCAGGGTCTCGCCGTAGGTGGCGATGGTGGCCAGCCGGACCGTGCCGTGCTCGTCCGAGAGCTCCCACGGCTCGCGCACGCTCTCGGCGCCCCGGGCCACCGCCTCCCGATAGGCGCGCGCGGCGTCCGGCACCGACAGCGCGATGACCTTCACGCCGTCGCCGTGCGCGGCCACGTGGCGGCCGATGTCGTGCCCCGGGACGAGCGCGCCGGTGAGCACGATCCGGATCCGCCCCTGCTCGAGCACGTGCGACGCCCGGTCGCGCACCCCGGTCTCCAGCCCCGCGTACGCGACCTCCTTGAAGCCGAGCGCCCGCGTCCAGTAGTGGGCGGCCTGCAGCGCGTTGCCCACATAGAGCTCCACGTGGTCGATCCCGTGGAGCGGCATGAAGTCCC
>JAICUS010000505.1 GCA_025935735.1 Solirubrobacteraceae bacterium
CGGTGAGCGAGCGGCTGCGCCCCGGCGCGCCGGGCTCTCCGCACGCCCGGCTGCTGCTCTACGGCGAGCCGTGGTGGTGGGCCGCCGCGGGCGGGCTGTACGAGACGGTGATGACGGGCGGGACGGCGTTCGACCGCGTGCACGGCGCCGGCCTGTTCGCCTGGCTGGCGGAGCATCCGGCGGCGTCCGCGGTCTTCGACGCCGAGATGAGCGCCATGACCGCCGCCGAGGCCGAGGCGGTCGTGTCCGTGGCGGAACTCCCGTCAACCGGCACGGTCGTCGACGTCGCAGGCGGACGCGGCACGCTGCTCACGGCGATCCTGCGCGCCCGGCCGGGCGTGCGCGGCGTGCTCTTCGACCAGCCCCACGTGGTGGCGGGCGCGGCGCTGCCCGAGCGCTGCGAGGCCGTGGCCGGCTCGTTCTTCGACGCCGTCCCGGCCGGCGCCGAGGTCTACACGCTCAAGGACATCCTCCACGACTGGGACGACGAGCGGGCGCTGACCATCCTGCGCACGATCCGCGCGGCGATCCCCCCGGCCGGCCGCCTGCTGGTCGTCGAGCGCGCGCTCCCGCCCGGCGACGAGCCCGCGCCCGGCAAGCTCGTCGACGTCACGATGCTGCTCGTGACCGGCGGCCGCGAGCGCACGCGCTCGCAGTACGGGGCTCTACTCGCACAGGCCGGCTTCGACCTGGCCTCGGTGGCGCCCACGTCGGCCGGCACCGACGTCTTGACGGCCGTGCCCACCTGACCGTCGCCCGACGACACGGAGCCGAGCAGGACCGAGCGCGCGGCGCCGAGGCCGCGGGTGCCTCAGCGCACGACCAGCACGTCGCAGGGGGCCTGGCGGACGATCTGCTCCGCGGTGGAGCCGAGGAGGACGCGCGTGGCGTAGTTGGATCCTGTACTGCCGACCACGATCAGCGCGGCGTCGTGGGCGCGCGCCGCCTCGACCAACGCCTCGGTCGGCGTGGCGTCGGCGGCGACGAGCACCGCGTCGATGCCGAGCGCGCGCAACGCTGTGGCCGCACGGTCCAGCAGCGCGTCGCGCTCGGCCGGCGACGGGCCGCCCGCGACCGGCTTGTCCACGACGCTCGTCGGGGGAAGCGAGACGGTCGCCGTGACGATCACCACGCGACCTTCGTCCCCGCGCAGCGCCGCCGCGCGCTCGAGCGCGCGCTCCGCCGCGGGCGAGCCGTCGAAGCCGACCACGATCGGATCCATCGCCCTACCCCGATCCGCGATTGCGCGTCACGCCCCACACGATAAGCCCCTGCCGGCCCGCGGGCCGAGGCGACGGCCTCCAACGGACCTCGCGGTGGGTGCGGGCTCCTCTATCGCCGATCCGCGGGGCAGCCGAATTGGCACGGCGGGGTTCGGTTGGAAGCCTGGACTGCATGCTCCCCACAGTTGAACTCGCAGACGAGATCACGGGTCGGGTGATCGCGCCGGACGGCCCCGGCTACGACGAGGCGCGCGCCGTCTTCGTCGGCACCATCGACCGCCGCCCACAGCTGATCGTGCAGGCCGCGGACGCGGCCGACGTCGCCCGCGTCGTCGCGCTCGCGCGCGAGACGGGGCTCGAGCTCGCGGTCCGCGGCGGCGGCCACAGCTACGCGGGCCACGGCGTCTCCGAGGGCGGGATCGTGCTCGACCTCTCGCGGCTCCGGGCGCTCGAGATCGATCCCGAGCGCCGCATGGCCTGGGCCGGCGGCGGCCTGACCGCCGGCGCCTTTACGGCCGCGGCGGCAGAGCACGGGCTCGCGACGCCGTTCGGCGACACCGGCTCGGTCGGCGTCGGCGGCATCACGCTCGCCGGCGGGGTCGGCTACCTCGTGCGCAAGCACGGGCTGACGATCGACAGCCTCCTCGCCGCCGACGTGGTGACCGCCGGCGGCGAGCTCGTGCGCACCGACGCCGAGAGCCACCCGGACCTGTTCTGGGCGATCCGCGGCGGCGGCGGCAACTTCGGCGTGGTGACGCGCCTGCGGTTCCGCCTGCACGAGGTTTCGACGATCGTGGGCGGCACGCTCGTCCTGCCGGCGACGCCGGGCGTGATCGCGTCGTTCGTGGCCGCGGCGGAGGCCGCGCCCGAGGAGCTCTCGGCGATCACCCACGTGATGGCCGCCCCGCCGCTGCCGTTCCTGGCGCCGGAGCACCACGGCCGGCCCGTCGTGATGGCCACGCTCGCGTACGCCGGCCCCGTCGCCGAGGGCGAGCGCGCCCTGGCGCCGTTCCGCGCGCTCGCGGAGCCGTTGGCGGACATGGTCCGGCCGATGCCGTATCCGGACCTCTTCCCACCGGAGGCCGAGGGCGCGCGCCCGCGCGCCGCGCTGCTCACCGCGTTCGCCGACCGCATCGACCACGCCGCGGCGGAGGCGATGCTCGAGCACCTCCAGGCGGCGAGCGCCCCCATGTCGGCCGTCCAGATCCGCGTCCTCGGCGGCGCGATGGCCCGCGTGCTCGCCGGCGACACCGCCTTCGCCCACCGCGACCGCCGCGTCATGGTCAACGTGGTCGCGATGTACCAGCGCGCGGAGGAGCGGCCGGTCCACGAGGCGTGGGTGGCCGGCCTGGCCGCCGAGCTGGCCCCGGACGGGACCGGCGCGTACGCCGGCTTCCTCGGCGACGAGGGAGAGGCCCGCGTCCTCGCGGCCTACCCGGGCGCGACCTGGGACCGCCTGACGGCGATCAAGGCCCGCTACGACCCGGACAACCTGTTCCGGCTCAACCAGAACATCCCGCCGGCCTGACCGGGGGATCCCAGCCGCTCACGATCGGATGCCATGAAGTTTGGACCATCCGGAGCCCCGAGACCGTCGCGAAGCGGTCCCGCAGGGACCGCCGAGCTGCTCGCCGAGGGAACATCTCGCCAGCCTGACGGCCCGGGGGTCAAGCTCTCCGCGGTTGCGTCCGAAGACGATGGGTGATGGCGAGCGGTGAGACGATCGG
The DNA here is from genome assembly GCA_025935735.1 of Solirubrobacteraceae bacterium. Next base: position 2,951 of record JAICUS010000505.1, read on the forward strand.
GCTCCACGGGGCGCTGGATCGCGCGCGCGACCGGCACCACGAGGACCATGAGGCCGCGCTGGGCGAGGCCGTCCGCTGCCAGGAGATCGCCCGGGCGCTCGACGATCCGGTGCTCCGCTGCCGGGCGCTGGTGCTGCAGGCCGCGGTGGCGCTCCAGCGCGGCGATCTGCAGGGCGCCGTCGCGCTGACGGCCGAGGCCGAGCCGTACGCCGAGCGCGCCGGCGACGACGCGGCGCGCGCCGAGCTGGCGGCCGTCAAGGGCCAGCTGAACTTCTTCGCCGGCGCGTATCCCGAGTCGCTGCTGCAGGCGGAGCGGGCGATCGAGCTCGCCGACCGGGTGGGCGACCTCGGCCTGCGCGTCTTCACCCGCCGCTACGCCTGCGTCGTGTTCGGCAACATCGGCGTCAGCGACTGGCACGCGCGGCTGGACGAGGTGCTGCGACTGTCGATCGCCGCCGGGAACGCGTGGGACGAGGCGATGTCGCGCAACGACCTCGCGCACTTCACGATGGAGCAGGGCGACCTCGACGGCGCCGAGCGCGAGATCGCCGCCGCGCTGGCCACGGCCGCGCCGCTCGCGCCGGACAACCGCTTCGCGCTCGCCGTGCTCAGCTGCACCCGGTCGGAGATCCGGCTGCGCGCCGGGCGCGCCGAGGCGGCGCTCGCGGACGCCGAGCACGCCATCGACCTGCTGACGGCGATCGGCGATCCGAACCCGTACCTGCTCGCCATGAGCGTCGTCATCGACGTGCAGGCGCTGCTCGCGCTCCGGCGCTTCGACGAGGCGGAGCGCACAGGCCGGCGCGCCGTGGAGCGGCTCGGCGAGCGCGTTCCGCAGGCCCGCAGCATGATCCTCACGACCGTCGCCGCCGCGCTGCGCGAAGCCGGCCGGATCGAGGAGGCCTATACCGTGCTCGCGGCCGGCGCCGAGGTCGAGCGCCGCGCGTTCCAGGAGCTCGCGACCCTGCAGCGCGGGCTCGAGCGCGCGACGCTGGAGACCGGCGCCGCGCGCCGCGAGTCCGACGCGCTGGCGGCCAAGAACCGGGAGCTCGAGGCGGTCGTGCGGGAGCTGGACGACGCGCGGCGGACGCTCGAGCGCCGCACCGAGCAGCTCGAGACGCTGCAGGAGCAGCTGCGCGAGCAGGCCGACCGCGACTGGCTCACCGGCCTGCACAACCGCCGCTACCTCGCGCGCGAGTCCGGCCGCCACGCCGCGGCGCCCCAGCCCGGGCCGTTCAGCCTCGCCGTGCTCGACCTCGACCACTTCAAGCTGGTCAACGACCGCTTCGGCCACCAGGCCGGCGACGAGGTGCTGATGCGGGTGGCCGCGCTGCTGCTCGGCGCGCTGCGCGGCCAGGACGTCGTGGTGCGCACCGGCGGCGAGGAGTTCGTGCTGCTGATGCCGCACACCGACGCCAACGCGGCGGCCGGCGCCTGCGAGCGCCTCCGCACGGCGATCCGCGAGGAGCCGTGGGACCGGATCGCGCCCGGCATCGCGCTGACGGCCAGCATCGGCGTCGCCACCGCGGACACGGGCGGCGACCTGCGCGCGCTGACCGA
>JAICUS010000544.1 GCA_025935735.1 Solirubrobacteraceae bacterium
CGGGATCGACACCGCCGAGGTGCGCGCGAACGACCGCAAGCTGCTGTTCGCCGGCGCCGGGATCGTGACGATGCGGCCCTCCGACGTGCCGACCTACGTCGAGGCCGGCGCGGCCGACCTGGGCGTGACCGGCAAGGACGTGCTCTCCGAGCAGGCCGAGCGCGACGTGCACGAGCTGCTCGACCTGGGCTTCGGCGGCTGCCGGATGGTGTTCGCCACCGTGGCCGGCGAGGATCCGGCGGCCGAGGCGCTGCGCCGCCTGGGCGTCATGCGGATCGCCACCAAGTACCCGCGGGTCGCCGCGGCCTACTTCGAGCGCACCGGGCGCCAGGCGGAGATCGTCGAGGTCAAGGGCTCGGTCGAGCTCGCGCCGCTCACCGGGCTCGTGCACGGGATCGTCGACCTGACCGCGACGGGCACGACCCTGCGGGAGAACGGCCTGGTCATCCGCGAGGAGATCGCCGCCTCCACCGCCCGGCTGATCGCCAACCCCGTGGCCTACCGGGTGAAGGCGCGGGAGATCGACGCCGTGGTGGAGCGCCTGCGTGCGCGCTGAGTGCACCGCGGCCGACGCGGCGGACGTCGCCGCGCGGGTGCGGGCGCTGGTGCCGGCCGGCGAGTCGGTGGCGGCGGCGGTCGCGGAGATCGTCGCGGACGTGGCCGCGCGGGGGGATGCGGCGGTGGCGGAGTACGAGACGCGCTTCGGCGGCGAGGCACGGCGCGTCCCCGCAGAGGAGCTCGCGGCCGCCCGCGACACGCTGAACCCCGCCGTCCGCGGCGGACTCGAGCTGGCCATCGCCAACGTCCGCGCGGTGGCCGAGGCGGGCGTCGACGCCGACCGCTCGGTCGAGCTGCCGCAGGGCCAGACCGTGCGGCTGCGCGACGTGCCCGTGCGGCGGGCCGGCGTCTACGCGCCGGGCGGCCGCCACCCGTACCCGAGCTCGGTCGTGATGGGCGCCGTCACCGCGCGCGCGGCCGGCGTGGACGAGGTCTACGTGGCCGCGTCGCCCAACCCCGCGATCCTGGCCGCCTGCGCGCTGTGCGGGGTGGACGGGGTGTTCGCCGTCACGGGCGCGCACGCCGTCGCCGCGCTGGCGCACGGCACCGAGACGATCCCACGCGTCGACGTGATCGTCGGCCCGGGCAGCCTGTACGTGCAGGAGGCCAAGCGCCAGGTGGCGCACCTCGTGGGGATCGACGGGTTCGCCGGGCCGTCGGACCTGACCGTGATCGCCTCGGAAGGCGCGAACGCCGAGTGGCTGGCCGCCGATCTGAAGGCGCAGGCGGAGCACGGCGAAGGGTCGCTGACCGTGGCCGTCAGCGACGACGCCGAGCTCTTGGACGCGCTGGCAGCCACCGCGCGCGTGCGCGCGGCGGACATGGACGCGGCGCTGGCCTTCGCCGAGGCGCTCGCGCCCGAGCACCTGCAGCTCGCGGGCGCGGCGGCCGAGGCGCTCGCCCCGCGGGTGCGCAGCGCCGGCTGCCTGTTCGTGGGCGAGCAGACCGGCACGGCGTTCGGCGACTACGTGGCCGGCTCCAACCACACGCTGCCCACCGAGGGCGCCGCCCGGTTCGCGTCCGGGCTCAACGTCCGCCACTTCCGCCGCCGCATGGCCGAGGTCCGGCTCGGCGACGCCGGTCCGGCGCTGGCCCGCGCCGGCGTGCCGATCGCCGAGGCGGAGGGCTTCCCGGAGCACGCCCGCTCGATGGCGCTGCGTCAGACTAAGGCGCCGTGACCCGCACGGCGACCATCAGCCGCAAGACCGGCGAGACCGACGTCGAGTTGACGCTCGGCCTGGACGGCAGCGGCGCGGGCACGCGCGCGACCGGCGTCGGGTTCCTCGACCACATGCTCGACCTGCTGGCCCGCCACGGGCGGCTCGACCTCGACGTCAAGGTCACCGGGGACCTGCAGACCGGCGTCCACCACACGGTCGAGGACACCGGGATCGTGCTCGGGCAGGCGATCCACGAGGCGCTCGGCGACCGCGCGCGGATCGCCCGCTACGGCCACGCGGTGATCCCGATGGACGAGTCGCGCGCCGCCGCGTCGATCGACGTCTCCGGCCGCCCGTTCGCGGCCATCTCCGGCTTCGACCGGCTGCCGCCCGGCGAGATCGCCGGCTTCGAGCACGAGGCGGCCGAGGAGTTCTTCCGCGCCGTGGCCTCCGCGGCGCGGCTGACGCTGCACCTCGAGCTCCAGGCCGGCACGAACGCCCACCACATGATCGAGGCGTGCTTCAAGGCGTTCGCCCGCGCGCTGCGCGCGGCCGTGGCGATCGACCCGGCGGAGACCGGCGTGCCCTCGACCAAGGGGACGCTCACGTGATCGCCATCGCCGACTACGGGATGGGCAACCGGCGCAGCGTCGAGAAGGCGCTCGCGCACGTCGGCGCGGAGTCGGTGATCACCGCCGACCACGACGCGATCCGCGCCGCCGACGCGGTGATCCTGCCCGGCGTGGGCGCGTTCCCGGAGGCGATGCGCAACCTGCGCCGCACCGGCCTCGGCGACGTGCTGCGCGAACTCACGCAGCCGCTGCTCGGCATCTGCCTGGGCATGCAGCTGCTGTTCGAGTCCTCCACCGAGCACGAGGGCGCCGAGGGCCTCGGCATCCTGCCCGGCGCCGTGACGCGGCTGCAGGCGCCGCGGCTGCCGCACATCGGCTGGAACCTCGTGGGCTTCGAGCGCCCCTCCAGGCTCGCCGAGGGCCTGCCGGACGCCGCCGCCTTCTACCACGTGCACTCGTTCGGCTGCCGGCCTGCGGACCCGTCCGACGTGGTGGGCGTCAGCGAGTACGGCGAGCGCTTCGTGTCCGTGGTGGAGCGCGGCAACGTCATGGCCGTGCAGTTCCACCCGGAGAAGTCCTCCCGCGACGGGCTGCGCATGCTGGGCAACTTCGCCCGCCTGGCGGCCGTGGCGGTCGCATGATACTCTACCCGGCGATCGACATCCTGGACGGCCGCGCCGTCCGGCTCGTGGAGGGGCGCTTCGAGGACGCCACGACCTACCACGACGACCCGCTGGAGGCGGCGAGGTCGTGGGTGGCGGCGGGGGCGCGCTTCCTGCACGTCGTCGACCTCGACGGCGCGCGCTCGGGCGAGCCGCGGTCGCTCGACCACTTGGAGCGGATCGTCGCGGAGACCGGCGTGCCCGTGCAGTACGGCGGCGGGCTGCGGACGGTCGGCGCCGTGCGCGACGCGCTGGGCGCCGGCGCGGACCGGGCCATCGTCGGCACCGCGGCGTTCCGCGACGTCGACTTCCTGGACGAGATCGTGACCACCCACGGCTCGCGGATCGTCGTCTCGGTGGACGTCAAGGACGGCATGATCGCCACCTCCGGCTGGACGCACACCACCGAGCTGCCGGCCGGCGACGCCATCCGGCGCCTGACCGCCCGCGGCGTGCGCTCGTTCGTCTACACCGACGTCTCGCGCGACGGCCGGCTCACCGGGCCCGAGCTGGACGGCGTCCGCCGGGTGGCCGAGGCGGTCCGCGGCAAGTTCCTCTACTCGGGCGGGATCGGCTCGCTCGACCACCTGCGCGCGCTGGCGCAGCTGCGCCGCGTCAACCTCGCGGGCGTGATCGCCGGCAAGGCGCTCTACGAGAAGAAGTTCACCCTGGCCGAGGGTCAGGCGGCGCTCGACGGCGCCTGAGCCACATGCACTACAAGCGGGTCATCCCCTGCATGGACGTCGACGCCGGGCGGGTGGTCAAGGGCACGCGCTTCATCGACATCCGCGACGCCGGCGACCCGGTCGAGCTCGCCGCCCACTACGACGCCCAGGGCGCGGACGAGCTGATCTTCCTCGACATCACCGCGACCTCGGACAAGCGGGCGACGGTGGTGGAGCTGGCCCGGCGCGCGGCCGACGACGTGTTCGTGCCGTTCACGATCGGCGGCGGCGTGCGCGAGCTGGCCGACGCGCACGCCGTGCTGGACGCCGGCGCCGCCCAGGTGTCGATCAACTCCGCGCCGCTGGGCCGCCCGGAGCTGATCGACGAGCTGGCGCGGGTGTTCGGCGCGCAGTGCGTGGTGCTGGCCGTCGACGCCAAGCGCCGGCCCGACGGCTCC
>JAICUS010000509.1 GCA_025935735.1 Solirubrobacteraceae bacterium
CGGAGATGGTGAAGGGCTCGGCCAGCGGCAGCGCCAGCTCGAAGAGATCGATCCGGGCGATGCGCATGGGCGGACGCTTCACGGCCGGAGCGCTCACGAAGCGCCCTCGCACAGGTCGAGAAACCGGAGCTCGCCGCCCCGGCGGTGCAGCACGCCGGCCTCCTCGAGGTCCAGCAGGCCCGCGACCAGGCCGTGCTCCGGATGGAAGAACAGCGCGTGCAGCGCGCGCTGGGTGCGGGACCCGTCGCCGGCGGGATATTCGGCGAGCGGGAGCTGGAAGCCAGTGTGCAGCTCGACGCTCTCGCAGCCTGCCCGTGCGTACCCGAGCGCGGTGCGGCCGGAATCGACGTTGCCGGTCCCGATCAGCGGCGGCAGCGGCAGGCGCTCCGCCCGCGCGGCGCGGAGCACGCGCAGGTTGCGATCGCTCAGGTCGAGGCCCCCGTACGCCACGCCGGCCGCCGCGTCCCACAGCCGGTTGAAGCAGACCACGGCGTCCGCGCCGCGCACCGCCGCCAGCATCTCCCGCTGAAACGCCTCATCGAACCGGGCGTTCATGAGCTTTACCGCCAGGCGAAGGGGAATGGGACCCGCCGCGCGCCGGATCTCGCCGGGGACCTCGCGCAGCCAGCGCAGAATGCGCTCGCGCTCGTCGGCGAGGGCGTCGCCCGCAAGCGTCGGCGAGAAGTCCTTCTCGAGCGGGAGCTCGCCGGCGCCGTCACCCCAGGCCTGGGCGAGACGGCGGGTCGTGTAGGAGTACTCGGCCGCGCGGAACGGCTCGCCCAGGCGGGGCAGGTGGTACTTGACCGACGGCACCGCGAGCATGCCGCCGGCGCGGGTGAGATCGGCCCCCGTGCGCACGAGCGCGAGGTAGTCCTCGAACGAGCGGTCCCATCCCCTGCCCTTCCAGGTCACGGTCCAGCCGGTGCCTCCGTCGGCGGCCGCGCGGCGCTCGACCTTCATGCGGGTCTCGTGGATGGCCCAGGCGCCCATGGACTGCGCGCCGGTCTCGTCTTCCGCGATCACGGTCTTGAGGACCACGAAGGCGAGCCCGGCGGCGCGGTCGGTCTCGAGCTGGTCGGCGTTGAGCGAGAGCTGACCCGAGCCCTTGCCGATCGGATGCGGAATGGCCCGGCCGAGATAGCGGGCGGTGAGATCGATGCGGTACGTCTCGCGCACGTGGGCGGCTGGGTCGGGCGGCATGGCCCGGCCGAACCGCTCGAAGTCAGTCGCCAGGCGCGCGCGCATCGCGGACGGCGCGCTCGACCTCGGCGCGCTCCTCGGGCGGCAGCGGTGGGCCCCAGGGGTCGTCGCAGGCTTCGGCCGGCAGCGCGCCGTCGGCCGCCGCGGCCCAGAGCATCCGGCGCACATAGCCTTCCATCGGCGGGATGAAGGTGGCGAGCGCAAGGCGATCGCAGCGCGCGGAGCGCGCCTGGAACGCGGCCCAGTCGCGCTCGGCGCAAGCCCGGAGCAGGCCGGCCTGGAGATCGGGCAACGCCGCCCCCATGCCGACGAGCGCCGCCCGGGCGCCGGCCATGAGCGAGTAGCCGAGGAAACGGTCCTCGCCGGTGACGAGCAGCTTGTCGGGGTGGGAGCGGAGCACGCCGGCCAGCCGCTGAAAGGTCATGACGGAATCGAGCGTCGCCACCTTGATACCGACGACGTTAGGCAGATCGAGAATGGCGTGCAGCGTGGCATCGTCGTACGCCACGCCTCCCGCCGCCTCGTAGAGCCAGAACGCGAGCACAGGGAGCTCGCGGCTCATCCGCGCGTGGTACTCCACCGCCTTCTCGCGCGCGGGGAACGCGAGCAGCGCGTCGGCCCGGCCGCGGCGGGCCTCGATGGCCATGGTGAGGTCACGCGCGCCGGCGACCACGATCCGGTCGGGCAGGGCCTCGCGCCAGGTCTCGAGGACGAGCGCCCGCTGCTCGGCGGAGAGGTGCGGCCCGCGGCCGGTGTGCGCCCAGACGGCGACACCGGCCACGGGATGGCGCGCCATCCAGGCGGCATATCCGCGCTGCGCGGCCTCGTCGAGCACGCTGCCGCGGAACGGCACGGGCACCGCGGGCAGCAGCCCCCACTCGAGGCGCGCGCCGAGCGGCGTCAACGGACGGTCACCAGGCCGAGCCACGGTGATGCTCGCGGATATAACGCTGCTCGTCGAGCACGACGCGGAGCGGGATACCGACGCTCAGGCGCAGCGCGACCTCGCACCCCTCCAGCCGCACGACGTTGCCGAGCACCGGGATCTCCTCGCCGCGCCGTACGCGCACCAGGCCTTCGACCTCGTCGCCGAGGCCGCAGGTCTCGTTGTCTGCCGCGCGGTAGCGGAGGCCCACCTCGCAGAGGTCGACCACGTCGCGCTCCAGGTCGCCGCTCACGAGGCGGGGGCGCGCGGCGGTGGGGTACATGATCCGGTAGTGCTCGCGTTCATGCCGATACCCGGTCATCGGCCAGCGAGCGCGCGCGCATTGCCGCTCTCGACGGCCGCGCGGTCGTCGGTCGAGAGGTCGAGCAGATCGAGCTTGGCGTCCGCGTTCTCGGGGATGCGCAGCGGCTGACCGGTGCCGAGCACGAACCGGCCGGCGCCGACCGTGCCGAACAGCGTCTCGAGGTGATCCTCAGGCGGCCCCCAGATCCAGCAGATGTCCCACCAGATGCGCGCGGCCTCGGCGGGCGTCGAGCCGAAGTGCACTTCCTCGACGAACGGGCGGTCGGCGTGGGTGACCAGAAGCCGCAGCCGCGCATGGCTCCGCACCAGCGCGCGCACCGCCGCGGCGGGCAGCTCCGGCGCCGCGTCGTGCGGGTGACGCTGGCGCCCGTCCTCCAGCCGCACCGCGAGCGCCAGCGGCAGATCGGCCTCGGCACAGGCGGTCGCGAGCGCGCGCATGGCCGGGCCCGCGGGGTCGATGCCGTAGAAGGTGGGGTCGGCACGGACCGCAGGCGCGCGCGCATCGGCGGCGGCGCGCACGACGTCTGGCCAATCGGCCAGCCCCGGATGCACCGCGGGCACGGGTCGGAGCCGGGGCATGTCCTTGGCCACGCCGAGCAGCCACGCGTTGCCTTCGGTCGGATCGCGCCAGAAGATGCCCGGCAGGTGGGTCACCCAGGCCTCGTCGATCCGGACGCGGTCCATCGCCGCGAGCAGGGCCCCGGGCGAGGTGCCGGGCACGCGGCGAAACGGATAGGCGCCGAGAAAGGCGTTGACGTCGACGCGCATCAGTCGGAGGGGAACGCCCCGGGCGGGAAAAGGCCGGCCGCATTCCGCCAGCCTACCCGCTCGACGTCGTCCCGCGGCAGCAGCCGCTCGAGGTAGCGCAGCTTGGCCCAGCCGGTCTCGATGGTGAGATCGCAGCCCCAGAGGAGGCGCTCGACGCCCACGGCATCCAGGCACGCCTCGAGCATGCCGCCGTCCACGCCGCTGCCCGACAGGTCCACGAAGACGTTGGCGAGCGGCCGGAGGTCGTGCAGCGAGTGCAGCCAGTCGCCGCCGCCGCCGATGTGCGCGAGCAGGAAGCGCACGCGCGGATGCCGCGCCGCGAGCGCGCCCAGCTCGCGGGCGTCGGAGGCCTCCTGCCCCGGCCAATCGCGCCGCCGGTGCTGCCAGACGTGGTGCAGTATCGGCACGTCGCGCTCGGCGGCCAGCCGGCAGATCGGGTCCAGCAGCGGATCGTCGGCCCGGCGGCTCGCGGCCAGCTTGATGCCGATCATCCCCGCGTCGAGGCAGCGCGCGATCTCGCCGAGCGACTCGGCGGTGTAGTTGGGGTTGACGGCGACGTACCCGCGGATACGGTCGGGGTGCCGCTGCTGGAGTCCGAGCAGGAAGTCGTTGCCGTAGCGGAGATCGGTGAGGGAGGGGAAGTAGGTGGGCGAGGTGGCGCCCCAGCTCCCGAGGATCGAGGCCACGTGGATCGTGATGCCGACGCGCTCGCCCGCGCGGAGCCGGCTGGCGTTCCGCTCCCGCCAGTCGGTCCGCGGCGTGCGGTCGTGCAGGAAATGCGCATGGACGTCGATCAGCACACGCGCGCTAGCTCCCGCGCTCCGGCCGCTCCTCGTCCGCGCCGGTGCCGCCCAGCGCGACGTCGTCGGGATTCCGGCGCCGGAGCTTCAGGTCGGAATCTTCGCGCTTCTCGTCCTCGAGCGTGCCGTCCTGGTCGTCGGTGTCGTCGAGGTCGTCGACGGTGGGTTTTCTGGGGGACATGGGAAACTCCTCACGTGGGTGTTGCTATCGCTGCACCCGGCTCCGGCCGGGTTCGGGAGAATCTAAACCGGGTGGGCGAGCGGCAGTTGATCCTGACGGCCGAACCTTCATCCCGGGCGCCATGCGTCATCCCGGGCGCCATGCGTCCTCCCGGGCGCCATCTGTCATCCCGAGCGACGCGAGGGATCTTGTGAGGCCGAGCTCGAACCCTTCCCGGGCAAGATCCCTCGCGTCGCTCGGGATGACGGATGACGCTCGGGATGACAGATGACGC
>JAICUS010000864.1 GCA_025935735.1 Solirubrobacteraceae bacterium
CGCAGGATCACCAGCTCGGCGTCCGCCGGCAGCTCGCGGACCTGCTCGGCCCGGCCCTCGCCCTGGGTCACCACGGCGTAGTAGCCGGCGTCCAGCTCGGCCCGCAGCGCCGCCGCGGCCGCCTCGACGGTCCCCGGGTCGGCGGTGTCCCACTCGGCGAGCGTCGTGTGCCCGGTCTGGTCCATGCGGATGAGACGTGCCATGACTTGAAGACTACGCCCCTGTCTCTGGACGGACGTTCGGTTAAGGGGATCCTCAAGCGGCGCCGATCACCCGGAAGATGGACGCCTCGCAGTCGCCCGTCGCCGCTGCAGGGCGACGGCTCCAGATCCCCTCGCGCGCCGTGCTCACGTGGGCCTACGTCGTCGCGCTCGCCGTCCTGGCCGCAGTGGCCTGGGTCACCATCACCCGCGGGGAGCCGGCGCACGGCATGCCGCAGCTGCCCTGGTGGGCGGTGGCGCTGGGCTTCGCCGGGGCCGAGGTCTGCGTCGTCCACGTCCGCTTCCGCCGCAGCGCGCACTCCTTCTCGCTGGCCGACGTCCCGTTCGTGTTCGGCCTGGTGTTCGCCACCGGCAACTCGTTCGTGCTCGGCGCGCTGGTCGGCACGGGGATCGTCTGGGGCCTGGTCCGGCGGCTCGAGGTGGTCAAGCTCTGCTTCAACCTGGCCCAGCTCGCGCTGGCGGCCAGCGCCGCCGCCGGCATCCTGCACCTCGTCGCCGGCGACGCGAACGCGCTCGCGCCCGCCACCTGGGTCGGCCTCTACGCCGCGACGCTGACCAGCGGCGCGCTGACCATCCTGCTGCTCGGCGCGGCCATCGCCATCGCCGAGGGGACGCTCAAGCCCCGGATGCTGGCGCAGATGTTCGCCACCGACGCGCTGGTCACGCTGATCAACGCGAGCATCGCCATCGCCGCCGCGCTGGTCATCGCCACCGACCCGCGCGCCGTGCCGGTGCTGATGGTCCCGGCGCTCACGGTCTTCCTCGTCTACCGCGCCTACATCTCCGAGCGCCAGCGCCACGAGCGCCTGGAGTTCCTCTACGACGCCAATCGCACGCTGTCGCGCTCGCCGGAGGTGGCCGAGGCGCTGGAGGCGCTGCTCGCCCGCTCGCTGGAGGCGTTCTGCGCCGACATCGCCGAGGTGCTGCTGTTCACCGGCGACGGCGAGCCGCTGCGCACCGCCCACGGCCCGGGCGAGCTGCGCGTGAGCATGGAGCCGGCCGACCGGGCGGTCGCCGAGGAGCTCGCCGCGCTGGTGGACGCCGAGACGCCCGTGGTCAGCCTCACTCCCCCGTTCGGCAGCCCGCACCTGCGCGCCCACCTGCAGGCCCGCGGCGTCCGCCACGCCATGGTGGCCATGCTGCCGGGCGAGGAGCGGACGATCGGCACGATCATGCTGGCCAACCGCGTCGGCCTGGAGCGCTCGTTCGGCGCCGACGACCTCCGGCTGCTGGAGGCGCTGGCCAACAACGCCTCGGTGGCCCTGCAGTACGACCGGCTCGAGCAGGCGGTCAACAAGCTGCAGACGCTGCAGGAGCAGCTCCACCATCAGGCCTACCACGACCCGCTCACCGACCTGCCGAACCGCACGCTGTTCATGGAGCGCGTGCGCGACGAGCTGACCGCCGGCAACCAGATCGCGGTCCTGTTCGTGGACGTCGACGACTTCAAGACCGTCAACGACTCGCTGGGCCACG
>JAICUS010000648.1 GCA_025935735.1 Solirubrobacteraceae bacterium
CCAGGCGCCGCCGGGCTCGTCGTCCTCCCGGGCGACGGCGGCGCCCGCGGCGGGCCTCGCCCCGAGGTGGACCGCGATGTGCTCGGCCTGCATGACGAGCCGCCCCTCCGGGTCGAACAGCGCGCACGACGCGTCCCGGCGCTCCTTGATGTTCGCCGAGTGCGACGCCTTGACGAGCACCGCGCCCATCTCCTCGCAGGCCGCGCGCAGCGCCCCGCTGGCCACGCGCAGCGTGACGGGGTCGAGGCTCATCCGCGCTCGATCCGGATCGTCCCGGAGGCGAGCACCTCGCCGCTCCAGCCCGGCGGGACGGCGAGCGTCGCCTCGCGCAGCTCGACCACCGCGGGACCCGCGATGCGCTCGCCGGGCTCCGGCTCGCCCCGGATCACCTCCGTGTCGCCGTAGATCGTCTCGCGGCGGGAGCGCTCGGCGCCTTCGGCGGCCTGCCCGACGGCCGCGGGGTCGATCTCCGGGCCGGGTGCGGTCGCGGTGGCCCTGAGGGTCACGAGCTCAACCTCAGCTTCAGGGTCAGAGTAGCCGTACGCGTCCTCGTGCGCGGCGTGGAATGCGCTGCGCAGCGCCTCCGCGTCCGGCTCGTCCATCGGGATCGAGAGCTCGAACGCCTGGCCGCGGTAGCGCAGCTCGGCGACGAGCCGCACGTCGCCCTCGGGCACGGCTCTCCGGGCCTGCTCGGAGAGCGCGTCCGCCTGTCTTGTCACCGCCTCGGAGGTCAGCTCGTCGCCGCCCAGCAGGACGCTTCTCTGCGCGTCGCGGCGGCGCTCGGACACCACCAGCCCGAGCGCGGCCAGCACGCCCGAGGCCCGCGGGCAGAGGATCCTCGCGATGCCGAGCTCGTCGGCGATCGCCGCGGCGTGCAGCCCGCCGGCGCCGCCGAACGCCATCAGGGCGAGGTCGCGCGGGTCGACGCCGCGCTCGACGGTCATCACCCGCAGCGCCCGGATCATCTCGGCGTTCGCCACGCGGACGATGCCCTCGGCGGTCTCCGTCGCGTCGAGGCCCAGTCGGTCGCCGAGGCGCTTGACGGCGCCGGCTGCCAGGTCGCGGTCCAGCTCGATGCCGCCGGCCAGCGTCACGTCGCCCAGCAGCCCGAGCAGCAGGTTGGCGTCGGTCACCGTCGGCTCCTCGCCGCCGTGGCCGTACGCGGCGGGTCCGGGGTCGGCGCCGGCGCTGCGCGGGCCGACCCGCAACGCGCCGCCGGCGTCGCGCCAGGCGATCGAGCCGCCGCCGGCGCCGACCGTGTGGATGTCGAGCATCGGCAGCGCCACGGGGCGGCCGCCGACCTCGCGGCCGGAGGCCTCGCGCACCTCGCCGCCGAGCACGACGCAGACGTCGCAGCTCGTCCCGCCCATGTCGAAGCACAGCGTGTCCGGCTCGCCGGCCGCGTGGGCCGCCCAGGCCGCGCCCGCGGCGCCGCCGGCCGGTCCGGAGAGGACGGTGAGCACGGCGTGGTCGGCCGCCTGGGCGAGCTCGGCCAGGCCGCCCGAGGACTGCATCACCGCCGGCTCCGGCAGCCCGGCTTCTTTCGCTCGCTCCGTGAGCCGGCCCAGGTACGCGGCCAGCAGGGGGGAGAGGGCGGCGTCGAGCTCGGTGGTGGCCGCGCGCTCGTACTCGCGGAACGTGCCCACGACCTCGTGGCTGAGGCTGACGTGCACGCCGGGCAGCGCCTCCGCGAGCGCCTTGCCGAGCTCCTGCTCGTGCTCGGCGTGGCGATAGGCGTGGAGCAGGCAGACCGCGACGGACTCCGGATCGTGCCCTTGGACGGCCGCGACGGTCGCGCGCGCGTCGAGTTCCTCGAGCGGGCCGTCCGGCCCCATCCGCTCCGGTGCGCCCACGCGGCGCTCGGGCGGCACCAGCGGCGCGGGGCGCCGGGCGCACAGCCGGTAGAGGTCGGCGCGGGCCTGGCGGCCGAGCTCCACCAGGTCCTCGAAGCCGGCGGTGGCCACGAAGACGGTCCTCGCGCCCTTGCCCTCCAGCAGCGCGTTCGTCGCGGCCGTCGTGCCGTGGGCGAACTCCTCGACGCCCTCCGCGTCCTCGCCGGCGCGCTCCAGCACGGCCCGGACCGCCGCGAGAACGCCCTCGGACTGGTCCTCGGGCGTCGTCGGCGCCTTGGCGGTGATGAGCCGCCCGCCGGTCGCCAGCACGGCGTCGGTGAACGTCCCGCCCACGTCGACCCCGAGCAGCATCGGCTCGTCAAGCTACCCGGCGCGTCGCCCGCACAGCGCGCCGGGTGCCAGGGGGCCTGCTCAGGCGGCGATCGGGATGTCCTCGGTCTCCGCCAGGTGCTGGTGCGACGGGCAGTAGCCGTTGTGCGGCAGCGGCGTGCGCTGGCACGGCGTGCCCCGTCGCGTGGTGGCGCGGCATTCCAGCCGTTCGGCCACCGGGTTCGCGGCGAAGTACTCGCGCGCGTAGCTCATGTAGCGGTCGACGGTCTTGTAGACCCGCAACTGCGCGGACATCGGGAAGTAGATCCGGATGTCATTGAAGAGCGTCTTCGTGGGCCTGGCGAAGTAGTGCCAGTCCGTGGCAAGTCGCTCTACGCACTGCTCGCAGGACCTGAGAACGCGCTCGTGGTTCGTCGGCCCCTCGCAGTGGCGCTCGTCCTCGATGATTTCGGAGGCGAGCTCTCGGTAGATCGAACGGCTGAAGTGGTACATCGGTGTCTCCCCGGGACGCGCCCTTCTGGCGGCGAGTCCCCTCCGTGGCCCGGTGCTGCAGTGTTTGCCGCATCCGTGGAAACTCGAACGTCCTCTCTGTTGACTTCGCGTTAAGAGGGACGTTGTGGCCGTTTCCCACTCGGGGGTCAGCTCATTCCCATGCGGCGAATCCTGGCGCGTCGGCGCTCGCCGGGACGATGGTGTGGCGGCCGTCGAGAGTGGGGTCGGCGGCGGGGAACTCGGCCCGGCCGTGCGCGCCCCGGGTCTCCTCGCGGGCGAGCGCGCAGGCGGCCACGAGCCGGGCCAGCGGATGCGGATCTCCCTGCAACTCGCGCAGATCCTCGGCGGTGCGCTCGAGGCCGGCGAGCCGCCAGACGGCCGCGCGGGTGTCGCGGGTCGGGGGGTCGACGGCCGCTTGGGTGGGCGTCCCGGCCTGCGTCTCCGGCGTCTCGTCCAGCCCCGCGAGCGCCGCACGCCGGCCGAACACGAAGCACTCGCTCAGGGAGTTGGACG
>JAICUS010000530.1 GCA_025935735.1 Solirubrobacteraceae bacterium
GAGCCCGCCTACGGCCCGATCTCGCTCGGGGGCGGCGCGCGTGCGCTCCGCGTCGACCTGCAGCACGTGACGGCCGGGGGCGGGGCACCCGCGAGCCTCGGCGACCTGACGTTCCTGCCCGTGTCCCGGCCCGACTACGACACCGTGACCGATCGCTGGTGCCCGCGGTTCTCGCTGGCCCGCGCCCTCCTGCTGGACGGGCGCCCCGCGGCGGCGCTGACGCGCCTCCCCGCCGGCGAGTTCGCGCCGTCGGCCGGCCACGACGGCTGCACGCTCCCCGACGCGGCGGAGCTGAGGCGCGTCGCCCGCCTCCAGGCCGGTACCGGCCAGAATGTCGGAAGCGACCTGGTGCAGGACCAGCGGCAGAACCTCTGGCGGTGGGCCGGCGACTACCGCAGCGCCGAGCGCGCCGCGCGCCAGTGGGTCGCCGCGCACGACGACTTCCTGGCGCGGCAGCGGCTGGGCGAGATCGAGTTCCTGCGCCGCCGCTACGACGACGCGGCGGCCGACTTCGCCACCGCCGCCCGGCGGGCCCGGGCGCGCGGCGCCACGCGAGACGAGTCGCAGGCGCTGCTGGAGCGGGGCGCGGCGCTGCTGCGGGCCGGCCGGCGCGCGGAGGGCGAGGACGCGCTGCGGGCCGCCGACGACGAGATCTCCCGCGGGCCGGGGGCGGAGCCCGGCGCCATCGCCTTCTACGCCCGGGAGCAGCTGGGCGACGACGCGCGCGAGGCGGGCGCGCTGCCGGCGGCGGCGGAGGCCTATGCGGCGGCCGGCGAGCTGGTGCCGGCGCTGACGCGCTCGGGCGAGGAGCCGATCCACCCGGAGGTGCTGGAGAACAACTGGGCGATCGTCGACGACAAACTCGGCCGCACGGCGACCGCCCTCGCGTTCACCCGCCAGGCGCTGCGCGTCGACCCGGAGAACCCCGCGCTGCTGATGACCGCGGCCTACGCCGCCGACCGCGCGGGGCGTCGCGACGACGCGATCCGCTTCGAGCGCCGGGCGCTCGCCGCCGACGCTACCGCGTATCCCGCGGCCAACGACCTCGGGGTGATGCTGGCCGGCGAGGGTCGCGACGCCGAGGCCGTCGCCGCGCTGCGGCGGGCGGTCGGCGGCGACGGCGACTACGCGCTCGGCTGGTTCAACCTCGGCGTCGTGCTCGGCGGAATGGGGCCGCTGCACCTGCTCGCCTCGCAGGGGGCGCTGGCCCGGGCGTTCGCGCTCGATCCCGCGCTGCGCGACCGCGAGCGCACGCCGACGCCGGACGAGAAGACGTATCGCACCAGGCTCGACGTCTCCCGCCCGCTGCCGCCGAAGTGGACGTTCGCCGGCTCCCAGCGCCACGCGCCGGCGAAGACGGCCGGCCTGGTCGCGCTGCTGGCCGCGGCGTTCGGGCTCAGCCGCGCGCTGCAGGCGCGCGGCGGGCGCAAGCTGGCCGAGCAGTGGCTGGGGCAGGTCGACCGCGCGTCGTCCAGGGCCCGGTGGCCGGCGGCGCTCGCGCGCCCGGTGGTGGCCGTCGCGGCGACGCTCGCCGTGCTGCTCTGGCCGCTGGCCCGCGACCCCGGCGGCGGTGCGACGGCCGCCGCCGCCGGCGCGCTCGGGCTGATGCTGCTCGTCGGCGTCGCGCTGCGGGGCCGCGCGGCCATGCTGCGCGACGAGCCCCAGCGCCAGCGCACCTGGGCGCCCGGGGTCGTGTTCGGGCTCGGGGCCGCGGTCGCCGGGCTGCTCTGGACCCCGCTGCCCGTGCTGGGCGAGAAGGCGTCGGCACGCAGCCACTGGGCGGCGCCGGCCGCGCTCGCCGTCGTCGCCGTCCCGCTCGTGCTCGCCACGGTCTGGCTCGACGTCCCGCTCACGCGCAGCCTCGCCGCGGCCGCGCTGGTCATGGCCGCGTCGCTGCTGACCCCGATCAAGCCCGTCGACGGCGGCGCGATCGCCGCGGCCGGCGGGACCGCCGCCGGCCTCGCGGGCATCGCGCTCGCCGCCGTGCTGGCGCTCGGCCTCGCGTGAGCCGGCTGCGCGACAATCCCGTGGTGCGCATCGCCGTCCTCGCGCTCGCCGTCGCGCTCGTGCTCGCCGCCGCCGCCGCCGGGCGACCGATCCAGGGCCCGCTGCCCCCGCCGCCCACGCCGACGCCGACGGCCGCGCCGGCCGACTTCGCCGAGGTCGCCTGGCACCGCTCGCGCGCGCTCGGCAAGCCGTTCTGGCACGGCCGCCTGGTCGACGGGACGCAGCTGCCGGCGCTCGGCCAGGACTTCTTCACCTGGGACCCGATCTACAACCGCATCCCCAACCGCGGCTGGCGGCGCTGGGGCACCGACCGGCTCGTCCGCCTCCTGCTGTCGGTGATCGCCGGCTACCGGGGCGCAGTCAGCTCCGCCCAGCGCGTGGGGATCATGGACCTGTCGCGCACCCACGGCGGGCCGTTCGGCCGCCGGTTCGGCGGGCTCGGGCACGCGTCGCACCAGAACGGGCTGGACGCCGACGTGCTCTACCCGCGGCGCGACGGCCTGGAGCTGCGGGCGACGAAGCCGTCAGAGGTCGACCAGCACGCGGCGCAGGAGCTGATCGACCGCTTCCTGGCCGCGGGCGCGGTGAAGATCTTCGTCGGCCCGCACCTGCACCACCTGCACGGGCCGAGGAACGTGGTGATCCCGCTGATCTACCACGACGACCACATGCACGTGCGCATCCGGTGAACCGGGTCCTCGAAGCCGGGCTGGCCGGGGCGGTGCTGTCCGGCGTCCCCTCGACCGCGGTCGCGCTGTGGCGCGGCGAGGACGTGCTCGAGGGCGCCCGCGCCGCGGGCCGGATCGTGCTCCCGCGCGAGACCCGCACGCCGGTGCTGCTCGCCGCCGCCGTGCCGGTGCACCTGGGGCTCTCGCTCGGCTGGGCGGCGGTGCTCGACGCGCTCGACGCGGGGCCGCTGCGCGGGCTCGCCGCGGCGATGGGGATCGCGGCGCTCGACTTAGTGGCGATCGGCCGGCGGCTTCCGGCGATCCGGGACCTGCCGCAGCCCCGCCAGTGGGCCGACCACGCGGCCTACGGCCTGGTCGTGGGCGCGTGCCTGCGCGTGCGGCGCGGGTCGTAGTCGTCGTTGACCACGTTCAGCAGCGCGCGGATGGTGGACGACAGCCGCGCGAGCTCGGCCACGCCGGTCAGCCCGGCGCCGCGGGAGTCCGCCAGCTGGCGCTGGTAGACCTGCAGCATCGTGTGCGCGCTCGGCATGCCCCAGAGGAGTACCCGCAGTTGACCGGTGATACATCCGTGCGCTGCGTCACGCCTGCAACGCAGCGTGCACGAGCTGGATCGGGTGCCGCGCGGGGCGCCCGGTGCCGTGCTCGATCTGCTGGCGGCAGGAGACGCCGGTGGCGGCGATCAGCGTGTCGGGCGGCGCGGCGCGGACGGCCGGGAAGAGGCGGTCCTCGCCGATCTTCAGCGACAACTCGTAGTGCTCGGCCTCGAAGCCGAACGAGCCCGCCATGCCGCAGCAGCCGGCGTCGAGCTCGACCACCTCGGCGCCGGCGGCCCGCAGCAGCGCGACCGTGGCCGCCGTGCCGGCGAGCGCCTTCTGGTGGCAGTGGCCGTGGAAGAGCACGCGGCGGCCGGCGAGCGGCCGGCGCGCGGGGAGCTCCTCGGCCAGCAGCTCCTCGATCAGCCGGGCCTGGCGGGCGACGGCCCGTGCCCGCGGATCGCCGGGCAGCAGCGCGAGGTGCTCCTCCTTGAGCGTGAGCAGGCAGGACGGCTCGACGCCGACGATCGGCACGCCGCGCCCGGCCTCGCCCGCCAGCCGGCCGACCAGCGCCTCCGCCTGCGATCGCGCGGCGTCGAGCCGGCCCTTGGAGATGCTCGCCCGCCCGCAGCAGCCGCGCGACTCGAGCCGGACGCGCCGCCCACACGCCTCCAGCAGCCCGATCGCCGCCCGGGTGAGCTCCGGGTCGGTGTAGGTCGTGAACGAGTCCGCGAGCAGGACCACGTCGCCCGTCCGCCCATGGTGCCGGTGCGGGCGGGCGAACCGCGGCAGCGGCCGCTCCGGTGCCAGGCCGAGCGGGCGGCGGGCCAGCGGCGCCAGCCAGTTGGACACCGGCGCGGTGGCCGCGCCGAGCCGGTTCAGCGTCCGGACGGCCGCGAACACGCGCGAGCGCAGCGGAACGCCGTGGATGTCCTGGTAATGGGCGAGGAACTCGCTTTTCAGCGACGCCATGTCGACGCTCAGCGGGCACTC
>JAICUS010000403.1 GCA_025935735.1 Solirubrobacteraceae bacterium
GACGACGTCGACGCGCTCGGCGCCGTGCTCGCCCAGCAGCGCCGCCCACTCGTAGGCGCTCTGGCGCCCGCCCACGATCAGCACGCGGGCGCCGGACAGCCCGCGCAGGTCGATCAGGTCGCACGTGTGCTCGCCGGGTACGGCGTCCGCCCACTCCGGGCGGTGGGCGAAGTGGGCGACGCCCGGCGCGGCGACCACGGCGCGGGCGCGCAGCGTCTCGCCGGACTCGAGCGTGGCCTCCCAGCCCGGGCGCAGGCGCGCCACGCGCTCGTCGCGCACCTCGATGCCCCTGGCCGCCTGGAACCAGCCGGCGTAGTCGAGGAAGAGCTCCAGCGGCAGCGGGTCGACGTCGGCGGGCGGGATGCCGCGCAGCTCGAGGTAGCGCTCCAGCGTGTGCTCGCCCGCCGGGTCGAGGTGCCAGTCGGGCCCCGAGCGCAGGTACATCCCGGCCGGCATGTGCTCGCGCCAGAAGCCCATCGGGCGCCCGACCACGGTCACGTCCAGCCCCCGGTCGCGGGCCGCCGCGGCCGCCGCGAGCCCGTAGGGGCCGGCGCCGACGACCAGCAGGTCCATCAGCCCACCTTCAGCAGCAGCGCCTCGCCCTGGCCGCCACCGCCGCACAGCGTCGCGACGCCGTAGCCGCCGCCGCGCCGGCGCAGCTCGTAGGCCAGCGTCAGCGCGAGCCGCAGGCCGCTGCCGGCCAGCGGGTGCCCGAGCGCCACCGCGCCGCCGTTCACGTTCACAAGATTGTGATCAAGATCAAGATTGTTCACAGAAGCGATCACAACCGCGGCGAACGCCTCGTTGATCTCCCACAGCGCGATGTCGGCCGGCTTGAGTCCGTGGCGGGCGAGCAGCTTGCGGGAGGCCTCGGCGGGGCGCAGGTGCAGCGTCGAGTCCGGCCCGGCGACCACGGCGCGGCCGACGATCTCGGCCAGCGGCTCGACGCCGGCGCCGGCCGCCCGCGCCGCGGTGGTCACCAGCGCCGCGGCCGCGCCGTCGGACACCTGCGAGGCGTTGCCCGCGGTGATCGTCCCGCCGCGGGTGAACGCGGCCGGCAGCTGCGCGAGCGCCTCGTAGGAGGTGTCCTCGCGCACGCCCTCGTCGCGCGCCAGCTCGTCCAGCGGGGCGATCTCCTCCGCGAGCCGGTCCCGGCCGGCGCTCGCCCGGGCGTGCGAGGCCGCGGCGAAGCGGTCCTGCGCGTCGCGCGAGATGCCCAGCCGCGCGCTCTCGGCGTCCGACATCGCGCCCATCCCGGCATCGGCGATCGAGCAGTAGAGGCCGTCGTGCACCATCACGTCGACCATCGCCTGGTCGCCCATCCGCACCTTCGGCCGCATGCGCACGGCGTGCGGCGCGCGGGTCATCGAGTCAAAGCCGCCGGCGAGGACGCACTCCGCCTCGCCCTCGCGCAGCATCGCCGCGGCCAGCGCCACAGCGCTCAGGCTGGCCAGGCAGACGTCGTTGAGCGTGATGCCGGGGACCTCGCGGCGCACGCCGCCCGCCAGCGCCGCCCGGCGGCCGGGGTTCTGCCCGTTGGCCGCCTGGAGCACGTTGCCGACCGCCACGTAGTCGGGCTCCAGACCCGGGCAGCGGGCCAGCGCGGCGCGCACGGCGTGGGCGCCCAGCGCCACCGCGTCGACGCCGGAGAGCGCCCCCTGGAAGCGGCCGATCGGCGTGCGCGCGCCGGCGACGAGAACGGGTGTGGCAGCGCCCATTCCCCCATGGTACGTTCGCCCGCGATGAGCACCGCCACGATGGCCCGCAGCGCGGCCGCCCAGCAGGTCCATCGCCCGCCG
Source organism: Solirubrobacteraceae bacterium (assembly GCA_025935735.1). The sequence goes on from JAICUS010000403.1 coordinate 1,800, forward strand.
CTGCCCCGGGTGCTCGCGCAGCCGCTGCGCTTCCTGGAGACGCTGCGCGCCGACGGCCGCCCCGTCGTCCCCTTCCGGCTGGGCGGCCGGACCGCGCACCTGGTGACCGAGCCGGAGCTGATCGCGCAGGTGCTCGAGGAGGCGACCGGGCCGGCGGCCCGCGGGCCGTGGTACCTGGAGCCGCTGCTGCTGCCGCGCCGCCCGCGGCTGCCCGAGCCGCCGTCCCTGGCGGAGATCGCCGCCGAGCGGGCCCGCCGGCGGGCCGCGGCGTGGGTCGAGGGCAGCCCGCTGGAGATGGCCGGCGAGCTGCGGGCGCTGTGCCTGGGGATCGCCTGGGAGGCGCTGACGGGCACCGACCTCGACGCGGCGCCGGACCTGCTGGCCGAGCTCGCGCCCCCGCGCCCGTGGCGCCGGACGCGGCACGAGCGGCTGGACTCCGCGCTGGCGCTGATGATCGAGGAGCGCCGCGGCCGCGACGCCGGCGACCTGCTGAGCGTGCTCGTGGCCGAGGGCGGCGCGGACGACCAGATCGCCGCCCGGGCGTGGGCCTGGCTGACCGGCGACCGCACGCACGCCGCGCTCGTGTGGACGATGTGGCTGCTCGCCCAGCACAGCGACGCCGAGGCCCGCTTCCACGCCGCGCTGGGCGGCCCGGACGCGGCGGCGGCCGCCGAGCGCGTGGTCGGCGAGGCGCTGCGGCTCTACCCGCCCGTGTGGGCGTCGTTCCGGACGGCGCCGGAGAGCCTGCCGCTCGGCGACGCGCTGGTCCCGAAGGGCGACCTCGTGGCCGTCAGCCCGTGGATCACCCAGCGCGACCCGCGGCTCTGGCCCGACGCGCTGCGGTTCGACCCCGAGCGCGCGGCCGGGCCGGACGGCGCGTTCTTCCCGTTCGCCGACGTGGATGGCGACGGCGACGGCGCGGCCCGCCACGCCGCGCGGATCATGGCCGCGCTGGGCGGCCGCTGGGCGTACCGGCAGTCCGAGCCTGAGCTGACCCCTGCCCCGCGCTGGGCGCTCGTGCCCGCCGGCGGCGCGCGCCTGAAGCCGGTGCCGCGCCCATGAGCGCCTCGGTCGCCGGCACGCCGACCGGCCCGGCGCCCGCCGGCCCGCGCCGGCGCGGCGCCGTCCAGCTCGCCCGCTTCGGCGCCGACCCGCTGGCCTACATGGACTCGCTGCGGGCAGTGGAGGGCGAGGTCGTCTCCGCCCGGCTCGGCAACCAGGTCTGCCACCTCGTCCGCAAGCCGGAGCTGATCAAGGCCGCGCTGGTCAACGAGGACTGGCCGCCGATCTCCCGCGGGCGGCTGATGGGGCTGGACAAGTGGTACTCGGGCGGGCTCATCCTCACCGAGGGAGAGGAGCACCACCGCCAGCGCGACGAGCTGTGGAAGCCGCTGCTGGCCGACCCCTCCACGCCCGCGATCGCCGTCGCCCGCACCGAGGCGTGGGCCGACTCGTGGGGCGACGGCGCGACGCTCGAGCTGTTCGGCGAGTTCCGCGACCACGTGTGGGGCATCGACTGGCAGACGCTCACCGGCGAGGAGGTGGCGCGCGAGCTGCTGGACGCCCAGGCGGCCGGGATCGCCGCGCTGGAGTGGCTGCTCGGGCCGCTGGGCCCGCGCCGCTGGAGCGCGCCCACCCCGGCCTCGTCGCGCACCCGCGCGGCCCGCCGCCGGCTGGACGCGGCGATCGCCGAGCTGATCGCCGCCCGCCGCGCCGCGCCGGGCGACGACCTGCTGTCCAAGCTCGCGGCCGCCGAGGCCGACGACGCCGTCGTGTCGGCCACGGTCAAGCAGTGGCTGGGCGCCGACCAGCTGCACGGCCTGTTCACCTGGACGCTGCACCTGCTGGCTGAGCACCCGGAGGTCGAGGCCGCCTGGCACGCCGAGCTCGACTCGGCGCTGTCCGGGCCGCCCGCCGAGGCGGACATCCGCGCGCTGAAGCTGACCGTGCGGATCGTCCACGAGGCGCTGCGGCTCTACCCGCCGGTCTGGACGTTCTTCCGCGCGCTGACCGCCGACTACCGGCTCGGCGACCACCTCATCCCGGCCGGCCACATGATCGTGCTCAGCCCGTACTTCACCCAGCGCGACCCCACCGTCTGGCCCGACCCGCTGCGCTTCGACCCCGACCGCTGGGCCGACGGCGCCGAGCGCCCGCCGGAGATCTCCTTCTTCCCGTTCTCCGCCGGCCCCTACGAGTGCCACGCCCGCGGCCTGGCGATGAAGGAGGCCGTGCTCATCCTGGCCACGCTGGGCCGCCGCTTCAGCTTCCGCCCGCTCGAGGGCGCCAAGCCGCCGCGCCCGGTCGCCGCCGGCGCGATCGAGCCCAAGGGCGGCCTGCGCATGCGCGCCACGCCGCGCGGCTGATCACCGGCAGCCCTGGATCGCCTGAGCGTAGAGCGCCGCCCGGTTGCGGTAGCCCTCGGCGTTGGAGTGCACGCCGTCGGAGCCCGGGACCCACTGGGGGTGCGCGGCGACGGCGGCCGCCCAGTCGACGAGCTGCAGGCGCCCGCCGAGGCTCGCGGCGAGCCGGCGCAGGTCGCGGTTGGCCGCGTCGTAGCTGACGCCGCCGACCGCCGGGCGGACGATGGTCGCCCAGACCGCGCAACCGCCGCGCTGCACGCTCTGGCGCACCGCGGCGTCCAGGGCGGCCACCGAGCGCGGGTCGTCGTTGGTGAACAGGCTGAACGCGTAGACGGTGCCGGACCGGATCGGGGTGCCGGCGAAGATCCGCATGCCCTCGGCCAGCGGGCGGCCGATGCGGGCGTCGACGCTGACCCTCCAGCCGGGCAGCGCGGCCGGCAGGTAGGGCTGCATGCCCTGGGCGAGCGAGTCGCCGATCACCACGACCGAGCCGGACGTCCCGGTGCCGGACGTGGTGGGCGCGGCGGTGACCTGGGGCGCCGCGGTCGCGGCCGGCGGGGCCACGGTGACCGCCGGGAACGGCGTGGCGTTCGGGTGCGCGTGCGGGTGCTTGCGCCGCCGCGGCGGTGACGACGGCCCGCCGCCGCCGCCGTCGTGCGCGGGGCCGATCGTCACGATCACCCGGTCGCTGTCGACGGCCTCGGAGATCTCGTAGGAGACGGTGACCGTGACCGCGTGGGTGCTCGAGGTGGTGCTCGCGCTCACGCCGGCGCTGAACCGGCCCTTGGCGTCGGTCTTGGTGGTCACCGAGCAGCCCTTGATCTGGCAGCCGGTGGTCACCACGACGTCGGTGTCCGGCTGGGCGGTGCCGGTCACCGCGAGCTTCGCGCCGCGCGAGGTGTCGAGCTCCGCCGTGGCCGGGATGACGTCGCCGTTGGCCGGGGTGACGATGTGCGGGTGCGCGACCGCGGGCGTGGCGGCCGCCGTCGGCTTGGCGGCGGTCTTCTCGCCCCCGCCGCCGCAGCCGGCGAGCAGCAGCAGACACGCGGCGAGCGCGAGGGTCCTAGCGGGTGAAGTCGGCCTGCAGCGCGGCGATGACATGCTGGGCGGCGAGCCCGGCGCCGGTCTCGTTGAGGTGGATCCCGTCGGGCTCGCGGACGATGGTGTCGGTCCCGTTGACCGGCATCGCCGCACGGTAGCGCCCGCCCGGCGTGAACAGGGCGTTCATGTCCAGCACGCGGACCTGAGCGCGGTAGGCCTCCGCCGCCACGCGCACCGCGGCGTTGACCGCGTGGGCGATCTTCGCCCGCGCGGGGTCGCGCGGCGTGGGCAGCGTCAGCCAGTACACGCGCCCCCGCCCGCCGCGCCGGTAGGCGGCCATCATCGCCCGCGCCTTGTTCGCGTAGGCCGCGGCCCAATCCGGCCCGCAGCACTCGACGTTGCCGCCGCCCGGCGCCTTGAGCGGGAAGCCCTCGTTGGCGCCGATGAACATCACCACGGCGTCCGGGTCGTCGTCGGCCACCTGCTGGGGCGCGAGCTTGGTCCAGTCGACCAGCAGGCTCTTGGAGATCCCC
>JAICUS010000549.1 GCA_025935735.1 Solirubrobacteraceae bacterium
CTCGTCCGAGTAGAGGATCCGCCCGTCGCGCGACCACACCTTCACGCGCACGATCGAGCGGTCGCTCTTGACCTGGGTGCGCACGATGCGGTCGAGCCGGGCGAGCGCGTTCGGGTCCTCGCGCAGCACGCCGTCCTCCAGCCCGGCGGCGGCCACGAGCCGGCCGTCGAGCTTGACCTGCGTGCGCGTGTCGCGCTCGGAGTTGGCGATGGTCACCGAGCGCAGCGCGAAGAACAGCCCCACGACGACGACGGCCAGCGCGAGCAGGCTGCCGAGCAGGAATCGGACGACGGGCGGCATGGCCCACCATCTTCGCGTCGGCGACGGTCCCCGCATTAAGACGATGGTCGCACCGGCGGTGCGGCAATGGAGCCGGGACATTCGGCTAGGTTTCGCGCGCGTGGCCCCTGAAGAGGCGGAACGGATCGCTCGCGAGCTCTGCGGGCTCGACGGCGCGGCGACCCCGCTGCCCGGCGAGCACGACCGCAACTTCCGCCTCGTGCTGGCCGACGGGTCCAGCCGGGTGGTGAAGGTGCACCCGCCGGACGCCGACCCGGCCGAGCTTGACCTGCAGGACGCCGCGCTGGCGCACCTCGGCGGCGCCGGGACGCCGCGCCTGGAGGCCCGCGCCGAGGTGGACGGGCAGCCGGTGCGGGTCCTGAGCTGGCTGGAGGGCCGGCCGTGGGCGGACGCTCCGGCCGACCCGGCGGGGCTCGGCCGCCTGGTCGCCCGTACCGACCGCGCGCTGGCCGGGCTCAGCCACCCCGCGATGCACCGCCCGCATCGCTGGAACCTGCTGGCCGCGCCGGAGGCGGCGCGCGCCGCCGCGCTGCTGGACGAGCGTCGCCGCGCGCTCGTGGAGCCGGTGTTCGCCCGCTTCGCGCAGATCGAGCCCGCGCTGAGGGCCCTGCCGCGCCAGCTCATCCACAACGACGCCAACGAGCACAACGTGCTGGTGGGCGACGACGGCGCGGCGGTCGGGCTGATCGACTTCGGGGACCTCGTGCACGCGCCGCGGGCCTGCGGGCTCGGCGTGGCGCTGGCCTACGCGATGCTCGGCCACGAGGACCCCGTGCGGGCGGTCGCGCCGGTGGTCCGCGGCTACCACGAGGAGTGGCCGCTGCGCCCGGAGGAGCTCGCGCTGCTCTACGACCTCGCCCGCACGCGGCTGGCCATGAGCGTGTGCATCGCCGCCCGCCAGTACGCCGCGACGCCGGACAACGAGTACCTGCTGATCAGCCAGGCGGCGGTGGAGGCGGTGCTCGAGCGGCTCGCGGGCGAGAGCGCCGAGCTCGCGCACTTCCGCTTCCGCGACGCCTGCGGCTACGAGGCGGTCCCGCACGCGCGCGCGGTGAGGCAGTGGCTGCTGCGCCACCGCGCCGCGTCGGTGCTGGACGTCGACGTGGCGACCGAGCCGGCCGTGATCCTCGACTTCCACGACGGGATGGACGAGGTCCCGGAGGGCCTGACCATCGGCCGCTACGGCGAGGAGCGGACGATCTACAAGGGCGAGCAGTTCCGCGGTCCGGGCGGCCGCGCGCGGACCATCCACATCGCCACCGACCTCTTCCTGCCGGCGGGGGCGACGGTCCGCTCGCCGTTCGCCGGCGTCATCGAGGACGTGGCCAACCGCGACATGCCCTACGACTACGGCGGCGTGGTGGTCGTCCGCCACGAGGGCTTCTGGACGCTGCACGGCCACCTCGACCCGGAGTCGATCGCCCACTGGCGGCCGGGCGACGCGGTCGACGCCGGCCAGGCGCTCGGCGAGATGGGCACGGAGGCGGTCAACGGCGGCTGGACGCCGCACGTGCACCTGCAGCTGCTCACCGCCCTCCCCGGCCGCGCGACCGACCTGCCCGGCGTCGCCTACCCGGACGAGGCGGACCTGTGGAAGAGCATCAGCCCCGACCCGAACCTGCTGCTCGGCCGGCCGGACGGCGACCGGGCGCGGACGCCGCGGGACGACCTGCGCGAGCGCCGGGCCACCGTGATGAGCCGCGCCCTCAGCCTGGCCTACCGCGAGCCGCTGCACATCGTGGGCGGCGAGGGCGCGCACCTGATCGACGCGGACGGCGGCCGCTGGCTGGACCTGGTCAACAACGTCGCCCACGTGGGCCACGGCCACCCGCGCGTGGTGGCCGCCGGGCAGCGCCAGATGGCGGTCCTCAACACCAACACGCGCTACCTGCACGCCTCGGTGGTCGAGTACGCCCGCCGGCTGGCCGCCACGTTCCCGGACCCGCTGAGCGTGTGCTTCTTCACCAACTCGGGGTCGGAGGCCAACGACCTCGCGCTGCGGCTCGTCAAGGCCCACACCGGCCGCGAGGACGTCCTCGTGCTCGACCACGCCTACCACGGCAACCTCAGCTCGCTGATCGCCCTCAGCCCGTACAAGTTCAACCGCGCGGGCGGGCGCGGGCGGCCGGCGACCACGCGGGTGGCGGTCCCGGGCGACCCGGACTCCGTGCGCGCGCAGGCGGATGGGATCGCGGCGTTCTTCGCCGAGCCGCTGCAGGGCTGCGGCGGCCAGGTCGTGTTCCCGCCGGGCTACCTGGAGGCCGCGTTCGCCCACGTACGCGCGGCCGGCGGGCTGTGCGTGGTCGACGAGGTGCAGACCGGCTTCGGCCGCGTGGGCGACGCGTTCTGGGGCTTCGAGCTGCAGGGCGTGGTGCCCGACGTGGTCACGCTCGGCAAGCCGATCGGCAACGGCCACCCGCTCGGCGCGGTGGTGACCACGCCGGAGGTGGCGGCGAGCTTCGTCACCGGCATGGAGTACTTCAACACGTTCGGCGGCAACCCGGTGTCCGCGGAGATCGGGCTCGCGGTGCTCGACGTGCTGGAGGACGAGCGCCTGCAGGAGCACGCCCGCGAGCGCGGCGAGCAGATCCTCGCCGGCCTGCGCGGGCTCGACCTCGTCGACGCCCGGGGCCACGGGCTCTTCCTCGGCGCCGAGCTGCGCGACGCCGAGGAAGCGGCGCGCGTCAAGGAGGCGCTGAAGGCGCGCGGGATCCTGATCTCCACCGACGGCCCGCTGGACAACGTCCTGAAGATCAAGCCGCCGCTCGTCATCTCGGCCGCCGACTGCGACCGCTTCATTGCGGCGCTGGCGGAGTGCCTGTGACCGTCGCGCTCGTCACCGGGGCCGGCAGCGCCGACGGGATCGGCTTCGCGGCGGCCAAGCTGCTGCGCGAGCGCGGCCATGACGTCGCGATCACCTCGACCACCGGGCGCATCCACGACCGGGCGCGCGAGCTCGGCGCCCGCGGCTTCGTGGCCGACCTGACCGACTGGGACCAGTGCGAGCGGCTCGTCGCCGCGGTCGGCCGCATCGACGTGCTGGTCAACAACGCCGGGATGGTGCAGACCGGGCAGGACGAGGGCAAGTCGCGGTTCGTCGAGCTCGACCCGGCGGTGTGGGAACGCGGGATCGACCGCAACCTGCACATCCCGTTCCGGCTGTGCCGGCTCGTCGCGCCGCAGATGGCCGAGCGCGGCTGGGGCCGGATCGTCAACGTCTCGTCGGTCACCGGCCCGCTCAGCGCGCTGCTCGGCTCGGCCGCCTACGGCGCCGCCAAGGCCGGCGTGGACGGCCTGACCCGTGCGCTGGCGCTGGAGCTCGGCCCGCGCGGCGTGACCGTCAACAGCGTCGCGCCGGGCTGGATCGCCACCGCGTCCTCCTCGCACGAGGAGATCGCGGCGGGCGCCCGCACGCCGGTCGGGCGCTCCGGCACGCCGGAGGAGGTCGCGGAGCTGATCGCGTTCCTGGCCTCCCCCGGCGCGTCCTACATCACCGGGCAGTCGGTCGTCATCGACGGCGGCAACCTCCTGCAGGAGCTCAAGGGCGGCGGCTGAACCGCCGCCCGCGAATCCTTACTGGACGACCACCGTCCCGTGCATCTGCGGGTGCACCATGCAGTAGACCTCGTAGGTCCCCGCCTGGTCGAAGGTGACCGCGCGCTTGCTCGCGATGAACGCCGGGAACGGGTTGCGCGCCGGCGGCGCGAGCACGCCGGAGTTCCAGAAGCCGTTGCCGTGCGAGGCCTTGGTCAG
>JAICUS010000450.1 GCA_025935735.1 Solirubrobacteraceae bacterium
CGACGGCCTGGTGTGGGTGCGCGCGCTGCTCTGGGTCGAGACCGAGTCCCAGAAGGGCATCCTCATCGGCGCCCGCGGCCGGATGATCAAGGCGATCGGGGTCGCGGCGCGGCAGGAGCTGGAGCGCGAGGTCGGCATGCAGGTCCATCTGGATCTGTCGGTGCGCGTGCGGCGGTCGTGGCGGGCCGATGACGCGTTGCTGGACCGGCTGGGAATCACCTAGGCGCGGCGGCGGCAGGCTCGGCGAACTGCTGGCTGGGTAGGGGAGAGGTCGGCCTTGGGTCCGCCGCGAGGGTCGATGGACGGGCCGGCAATCTCGACCTTCCTGATGGAATTAGTGCAGCCACACTATAGGTACCCAGGCTCATTCACGCGAATCTGGTGCAGCGGATGCGTGTGCGAGCACACCCGACCCTCGCGACCGGGGCGAAGGGACCGCTTCCCTACCCAGCAGCAGTAACCGCCGGCACCCACGCTCACGCCAGCGACCGCCACGCCGCCACAGCCTCGCCCGCCTCGACATGCCGCACCCGCGCCGTGGTCCGCTTCCCGAACTCCACGTGCAGCGACGCCAGATCCGCGCGCCGCTGCCACACGGACTGGGAGACCGTCTGCGATTCCCGGTAGCGCGCGGGGGCCAGCACGGTCGTGCGGGCCAGGGCGGCGTGGCGCATCGCCAGGCGGCCGTCGCGCAGCCGCCAGCCCGCGCCGCGCCAGGCGATCGAGCCGTAGGCGAAGCCGAGCAGGCTCGCGGTGAGCGGCCAGGCGGTCGCGCCGGCGAGCCAGGCGATCGCGCCCGCCGCGAGGCCGGCCAGCGTGGGCCACAGCAGGTAGCGCCGGCGGGCGCGGCGGGGCGGGCGCTCCAGGAAGCGCGGGTCATCGGCCAGCTCGGGCAGCAGCTCGTCCAGCAGGGCCCGGACGTCGCGCAGGCGCACGAGCGGGAACAGCGTCCGGGCGGCGGCCGGCTCCTTGGCGTAGCCGGTGACCTCGACGTGCAGCGCGGCCAGCCCGAACGGGCGCCGGAACGGCCCTTCGACCACCCGCACCGCCCGCACGCGCGGCACGGTCACCGAGGCGTCGCTGCGCTGCACCAGCCCGCGGCGGATGCGCAGCCGCTCGCCGTCCCGCGTCACCGTGAACCCGGCGAACGCGACCAGCGCGCCGGCCGCCGACAGCGCCCACGCGACCACGATCAGCCCGGCGATCCCCGCGATCCAGCCGGCCACCGAGTGCGGCACCACCCGCAGCGCCGCCTGCTCGCCCTCCCGCGGCGTGCCGCCGAGCTGCTGGACGACCTGCGAGGCGCCCGCGAGCACCGGCAGGATCACCCCGAGCTGGCCGGCGGTGAGCGCGGCCACCACCAGATCGCGCCCGGCGAGCCGCCGCGAAGGCCCGCGCGCCGCCGTGGGGGCGGCCGCGCGGCGAGCCGCAACCGCGCCGCTGCCGCCCTCGGCGACGTCGCCGCTCGCGGCCACCTCACCGCCCGCCGCCAGGACCGCCGCTCGCAGCGCGTCCACGTCCGCCCGGCTCAGCGCGGGCAGCGCGATCTCGCCGCCCTTGCCGGCCGAGCCGGTCTGGATGTCGACGGACTCGACGCCGAACAGGCGCTGGATCGGGCCCTGATGGGTGTCGAGGGCCTCGATGCGCTCGACGGGCACGTGCGTGTGGCGGATGCGCAGCCGGCCCGTGCGGTGGTCGACCACGCCGTCGGCCACGCGGTAGGTCGTGTTCAGCCAGCGCACGGTGCCGGTGCCGACCGCGATGGCGAGGCCGGCGCCGCCGTAGATCGCCGCCCGGATCAGCCCGTCGACGTCGAGCCGGCCGCCGAGCAGCGACACGGCGATGATCACCACCAGCGGGAAGGCGAAGTTGCGCAGGGCGTCGGCCGAGTAGACGGCGATCGCCGCGGCGTGCAGGCGCCGCGGCTCAGTCATCGCGGCGGGCGCGGGCGCCGATGCGCTCGCGCAGGATCTCGGCCTCGCGGGAGTCCAGCAGCGGGATCTCGTGCGCGCCGGCCGCCGTGTGCACGACCACGGTGGCCAGGTCGAACATCTGCTCGGTGATCCCGCGGCGGGTGTCGACGTGCTGGACCCGGATCCAGGGGATCAGCGTCCGGCGCACGGTCAGAGTGCCGTGGCGGACGTCGATGCCCTCGTCGCCGACGTCCCAGCGCCAGCGCCGCCAGCGGATCGTGCTCACCAGCGCCGGCTCGACCAGCAGCCCGAGCAGCGCCACCACCCACAGCGGCCCCCAGACGTGCCCGCCGAACACCTTCGCCAGCACCAGCAGGACGAGCCAGAACAGCGCGTGGTGCAGCAGCCAGACCCAGCGGGCGCCGGGGCTGAGCCGCCGCGACGGTTCCGCGCCGAGCGGCGCGGGCGCAGCGGTCGCCGGCACCGGCTCGGGCGAGGGCTCCGCGGTCATCCCTCGGCGAGCAGCGCCGCGGCCAGCCGGCGGTAGTGGTCGAGCTCCAGCTCGGACTCGAAGACGAACGGCAGCTGCGTCACCGGCGCGTCCGTCCCCGCCTCCAGCCGCCGCGCCTGGGCCCGCTGCCCCTTGACCCGCTCGTGCGCGGCGAGCGCCGCCCGTATCGCCGCCAGCCCCTCGGGGTCCACGCCGTCGCGCTCGGCCGCCCGCAGCCGGGTCACGTCGTGCGAGGAGAACCGCTCCGGCCACATGCCGTTCAGCACGACGGCGTCCAGCCCGAGCCCGACCGCCCGGCCCAGCCGCGCCTCGAGGTCCAGCGTCTCGTTGACCGGCATCTCCTCCGGCAGCGCCACGGCCACATAGCCGGTCCGCTCCGGGTCGGCCAGCATCGCCGACACCTTCTCGGCCTGCCGGCGGATCGGGCCCACGCGGGCGATCTCGCCGAACGTGCGCGGAGTGGTGAGCATGCCGATCCCGTGGCCGGAGGCCGGCGCGTCGACCACCACCAGGTCGTACTGCCGGCTCGAGCGGCTCCAGCGCTGGGCCTGGGCGAGCTCCCACACCTTGGCGATCGTGATCAGCTCCTTGGCCCCCGGCGCGGCGGCCACGAAGTACTGGAACGCGTGCGAGTGCGAGAGCAGCCGCAGCGCCGGTCCGCCGCCGATCTGCTTGGCCAGCCACTCCTCCAGCGCCCGCTGCGGGTCGACGGTGATCGCCCACAGGTCCTGCGCGAGCTCGACCTCCATCTCCGGCCGCACGCCGTGGCGGGCGAACGCCCGCGACATCCGGTCCTGCTCGGCCACCTCGCAGACGATCGTGCGCCGCCCGAGCCGCGCCGCGGCGAGCCCGAGCGCGGCCGCGACGGTCGTCTTTCCGACGCCGCCCTTGCCCGTGACGTACAACAGGCTGCGGTCGCTGAGGAGACTCTTCATCCTCCCGTGCACCCTATGAGCATGCCCGCAACGGACCCGCAGCTGCGCGAGGGCTACGAGACGGGCCGGCGGATGCTGCGCCGGCACGACCCGACGTACTACTTCGCCACCCGCCGGCTCCCGGCTGAGCTGCGGCCGCCCACGCACGCCCTCTACGGCTTCGTGCGGACCGCGGACCAGATCGTCGACGGGCCGAACCGGCCGCCCACGCCGGCGGCCCGCCGGGCGGCGCTGGACGCCTGGGAGGCCGAGCTGCACGCCGGCGCGGCGTCCGGCGCGCCGGTGGTGCGGGCGCTGGCCGACGCCGCCGCGCGCCACGAGCTGCCGCTGTGCGAGCTCCAGACCTACATGCGCTCGATGCGCATCGACTGCGCGCCGGTGCGGATCTCCACCTGGGAGGAGCTCGTGGCCTACATGGACGGCTCGGCGGGCTCGGTGGGGCGGATCATGGCGCCGCTGCTCGGCGTCCCGGCGCGCCACCACGCCGACCTCGGGCGGCTCGGGCTGGCCTTCCAGCTGGCGAACTTCGTCCGCGACGTGCGCGAGGACCACCGGCTGGACCGCATCTACCTGCCCGCCGAGGACCGCGAGCGCTTCGACGTGCCCGAGGAGGCGCTGGGGGAGCCCGTGGCCGGCCCGGAGCTGCGGGCGCTGATCGCCCACGAGATCGCCCGCGCGCGGGGGCTGTTCGCCGCCGCGCCACCGGCCATCGCCGCCGCGCCGGCGTCCGTGCGCCCGGGCATCCGCTTCGCCATCGGCCTCTACCGGCGCATGCTCGACCGCATCGAGGCGTCCGGCTTCGACGTGCTCGGCCGCCGCCCCGGCGTGCGCGTGTGGCACGTCCCGGGCGCGGCGCGGGAAGCGCTCCGGTGCTAGCGAAGCGACCGCCCGCGGGCCGCGTGTGGGCACAACCCGCCCGGAGGGCGGCGCTGTGATCCGGGCCACGCTGCGCGGCGCGGAGCGCACGCCGCTCGCCGAGGCGCCGGACGTGCTGATCTGCGGCGCGAGCTTCGCCGGGCTCGCCGTCGCCCGCGAGCTGGCCGGCTGCGGCGCCGACGTGCTGGTGGTCGACCGCTACGAGATCGGCGAGCGGGCCACGTCCGCCTGCGCGGCGCCGACCGTGTGGCTGCACGCGATGGGCGTCGAGCGGGCGATCCGCCAGGAGATCCCCTGCATGGCGTTCCACACCCCGCACGGGTCGACGCGCTTCCGGCTGCCCTGGAGCTGGTCGAGCTTCGACTACCGCGAGCTCTGCCGCGCGCTGTGGGAGCAGTGCGACGCGCGGTTCGAGATCGCGAAGGTCGAGCGGCGCGACGGCATGCGGGTGCTCACCGACCGGGGCGAGCTGCGATCAGAGCTCATCGTCGACGCCCTCGGCTGGCGGCGCGTGCTCGGCCGCGGCGCCAACGTCCAGCCGCCCGAGGCGGCGATCTCCCGCGGCCTGGAGGTCCATCCCGACGGCGGCGGCACCGACCTCGACGTGTGGATCGACCGCTCGCTGGTCCGCTACGGCTACGCCTGGTCGGTCCCGGCCGGCGCCGAGCAGCGCGTCGGCGTGGGCTCCTACGAGCCGCGCCACCACGTCAAGGAGCCGACCCGGGAGATCGCCCGCCGCCTGGACGTCGACGCGGTCCGCTACCAGGGCAACTGGTTCCCGCACCGGCTGCGCCCGGCCGCCGAGGACGGCGTGTTCTTCGTGGGCGACAGCGCCGGCCACTGCTTCCCGCTGTCGGGCGAGGGGATTCGAACCGCCTTCCACTTCGGGATCGCCGCCGGC
>JAICUS010000788.1 GCA_025935735.1 Solirubrobacteraceae bacterium
ACTGATCCGCGCCGCGGCCGGCCACAACCGCGCGCCGGCGCCGCCGACCCAGGCGCCGCCCGTCGTGACCGGCGACCCCGCCCCGCCCGCGCCGCCGCCGCCGTCGCGACCGGTCGCGACCGCGACGCCGGCACCCACGGCGCCGGCCATCCCGCTCCCGCCGGTGCCGACGATCCGCATCCCGACGCCGATCCCCAGCTCCCAGACCGTCCATCCCCCACCGCCGCTCCCGCTCCCGACGCCCACGAGGTCGCCAGAGCCGACACCCACCTGCTCGGCGCGGCGCTGAGCGCGTGGCATCATGGCCCGCATGGACGGGTCGGTGACCTGGCGGGCGGCGCTGCTGCAGGCGCTCATCCTCGGCGTGGCCGCGCTGGTCCTCGGCGCCGCGCTGGACCGGCAGTTCTTCGTCGACTGGGGCTGGCTCGCCGGACCGGCCGCCTGGGGTGCGTGCGCGCTGGCGACGGGCGCCGTGCTGCGATTGCCGGCGCTGCCCGTGCTCGCCGGGGCCGCGGCGGCCGGGCTCCCGAGCCTGGTCGCGGTGCTCGTGGGCGTGCACTGGCTCGGCGCGCCGTTCGGGGTCGCGCTGTTCGCCGTGTGGTGCGGCCGGCTCGCCGCGCGCCGGAACCCGCCCGCGCCGAGGCCGGCGGCGGCCTGATGGACCTCGGGCTCGACGGCAAGGTCGCGCTGGTCACCGGCGGATCGAAGGGGATCGGGCGTGGGATCGCCGAGGCGCTGGCCGCCGAGGGCGCGCGGGTCGCGGTGACCTCCCGCTCGGCCGAGCGGGCCGAGGAGGCGGCCGCCGCGTGCGGGGGGCGCGGCTACGCGTTCGACTCCGGCGACCTCGACGCCGTCTCCGGACTCCTCGACGCGGTGACGAAAGACCTCGGGCCAGTCGACGTCTACATCGCCAACACCGGCGGCCCGCCCGCCGGCGATCCGCTCGCGTTCACGCGCGAGCAGTGGCGCGCCGCGCAGACGACGCTGCTGCTCTCGCCGACGGCGATCATCCAGCGTGTCCTCCCCCACATGCGCGAGCGCGGCTTCGGCCGCGTCGTGGCCATCGGCTCGCTGGCGGTGCGCGAGCCGATCGACGCCCTGCAACTCTCCAACGCCCACCGGCCGGGGCTCGTCGCCGCCTTCAAGGTCCTCGCCCGCCGGTGCGCGCGCGACGGCGTCACGTTCAACACGGTCCATCCGGGGCGCATCGCCACCGACCGGATGATCGATACGGCCGGCTCCGTGGCGGCCGCCCAGGAACGCGCCCGGGACACCATCCCGGCCGGCCGTCTCGGCACGGTCGAGGAGCTCGCCGCCGCCGCGGTCTTCCTCTGCTCCCGCCAGGCCGGCTACATCACCGGCACGACCGTCACGGTCGACGGCGGCCTCGCCTACAGCACCTAGACTGTGCGGCGCGCCCCCATGGTGTAACGGTTAGCACGCGAGATTTTCAATCTCGTAGCGCGAGTTCAACTCTCGCTGGGGGTACTCTCGTCCGGCCAGTGGCCGTGGGCGTCGAAGAACTCGCGCGCCGCCTCTTCGGACTCGCGGTCGGACCGGTCCGTGAGCCAGAGGTAGATGATGACGCCGCACATCGCGAGGCTGAGCGCGACGGCGATGGCGGCGTAGAGCTCCTGCAGCATCGGAGCCTATGGTGACGCGAATCGTCAGCGCGCGCGGAGCAGGTGCTCGAGCGCGAGCTGGTTGAGGCGGACGAAGCCGTAGCCCCGCTGGGCGAACGCGTCGGGATCGAAGTCCTCGTAGGCCGAGCGGTCGGCGAGCAGATCGGCGTAGGTCTCGCCCGAGGCGAGCGTCGGCTGCGAGAGCTCGGCGACGCGGGAGGCCTCCAGCGCCTCGGCGACCTCCGGGTCGGCGCGGAAGGCGGCCGCGCGCTCCTTGAGCAGCAGGTAGGTGCGCATGTTCGCGGCGGCCGAGGTCCACACGCCCTCGATGTCCTCGGTGCGCAGCGGCTTGTAGTCGAAGTGGCGCGGGCCGTCGTAGCCGTTGGTCTCCAGGAGGTCGACCAGCGCGAACGCGTCGAGCAGGTTGCCGTGGCCGAACACGAGGTCCTGGTCGAACTTCACCCCGCCCTGGCCGTTCAGGTCGATGTGGAAGAGCTTGCCCTGCCACAGCGCCTGCGCGATGGCGTGGGTGAAGTTCAGCCCGGCCATGTGCTCGTGCCCGACCTCCGGGTTGACGCCGACCATCTCGGGATGGGCGAGCATCGAGATGAACGCGAGCGCGTGGCCGACCGTGGG
>JAICUS010000672.1 GCA_025935735.1 Solirubrobacteraceae bacterium
CACGGCGGCGAGCGCTCCCACGCCCGCTCCCGCGAGCAGCCCGCGGCGGCTGAGCCGCCGCGCGCCCGGGGCGCGCCCGTCACCGCCCACGCCGCCCACGCGCGCTCAGCGCGCCCGCAGGGCCTGCGCCGGCGCGCGCGACAGCGGCTCGGCGAGCTGATCGATGAGGCGGCTCAGGCGCCGGACGTCCGCGCGCGTGAGCGCGTCGTAGCCGACGTAGCCGCTCGCTCCGCGGCGGAACGGGCGCAGGCCGGCGTCGACGGCGGCGAAGCGCCCGTCGATGACCTGCACCAGGCCCGCGTCGTGCTGGGCCACCGCCGCGCGGATCGCGTCGAACGCGGCGCGGGCGCCGTCGACGTTGGCGGCGAAGTCGAGCAGGTCGAGGTGCGAGTAGCGCTCCTCCTCGCCGGTGATCTTCGACTTCGAGACCTCGTTGAGCAGCGCGTTGGCGCCGTTGCCGACCTGCGCCGGCTCGAGCTTCACGGACCGCGCGAGCTTGTGCAGCCGCTCGACGTCGGCCACCAGGGCCGCGGCGACCGGCGCCGTCCCGGCGGTCGTGGCGTCGACCCAGAGCCGGCGCTCGAGGACGTGGAAGCCCGACCAGTCCTCGCGGTCGGCCACGTCGTTGACGCGCGCGTCGATCTCCGGGTCCAGGGCGCCGAAGGACTCCGCGATCGGCTCGACGCGCTCGTACGGCGGCCGCGCCGCGGCGTACGCGCGCCGCGCCGCGGCCACGTCCCCGGAGGCGAGCGCGCGCTGCAGCGCGCGGGTGCGGACGACGAGCTCGCCGGTCTGGGCCTCGACGTAGCCGCGGTAGCCCTGCAGGCCACGCCGCAGCGCGGCCGAGCGCGCGGGCGCGCCGCTCGTCCGCCCGGTCACGGTCAGGGTGCCCTGCGGCTGGGTGTGGCCGCCCGGGCAGGCCATCGTGTAGCGGCCGGGCTGCAGGGTCAGCGAGAAGCGGCCCGAGCGGCCCTCGACGAGGTTCTCGGCCTCGGCGAGCGTCCGGCCGCCGCCGATCAGCTCGAACTCGGTGACCTTGGAGCTCTCGCGCGCGGTGACGTCGAAGGTCGCCGGGCCGGCCGGGAGGCGCAGCGCGGCGGGCTCGCAGCCCGCGGCGGAGATCGCGACGTGCACGACGCGCGCGCCGCTGCGGGCGCCGCTGTCGGCCAGCGACGCGCTCGAGCCGCCGCCCAGCACGCCGACGAGCAGCGCGGCGGGGGCGACGACCGCGGCGCTGCCGGCCACGGCGGTGCGCGCGCGGGCGTAGACGTGGGCCGGCACGAGGACGAAGGCGAGCATCGGGATCGCGTAGACCAGCCAGGCGACGACCTCGAGGACCGTCGGCTCGGGCTGCAGGCCGAGGACGCCGGTCAGCAGCGAGCCCTGGACGGTGCCGGGATCGACGAGCCCGCCGACGTCGAACGCCGTGCCCTGCCCGGCCGTGACCCAGCCCGCCTCCGCGGCCGCGTGGACCGTCCCGGCGACCAGCCCGGCGGCCACGAGCACCAGCACGACGCCGGTGGCGCGGAAGAAGCGCGACAGGTCGAGCCGGACCCCGCCGCGGTAGAGGCCGTAGCCGAGCGCGAGCGCGACGGCGAGCCCGAGCACCGCGCCGGTCCCTGCGGCCGCGGTGTCGCTCGAGTCCTGGAAGACGGCGAGCAGGAAGACCGCCGTCTCGAAGCCCTCGCGGAGCACCGCGAAGAACGCCATCCCGACGAGCGCCAGCGTCGAGCCCTGCGCCAGGGCGCCCGCCGCGCCGGAGCGCAGGTCGCCCTTGAGGTCGCGGGCGTGGCGGCTCATCCAGACGACCATGTAGGTGACCATCGCCACGGCGACCATCGCGACGATCGACTCGAGGCCCTCCTGCTGGCGGTGGGGCAGCTCGCTGCCGACGATGCGCAGCGTCACGCCGACGGCCGCGCAGAGGACGACGGCCAGCCCCACGCCGGACCACATCCAGCGCAGCGCGTCGCGCCGCCCTTCCTGCATGAGGAAGGCGGCGATGATGCCGACGATGAGCGCGGCCTCGAGGCCTTCGCGAAGGGTGATGACGAACGTGGGCAGCATGCGCGTTCCGTGACTTAGGGGAGCCTAACGGAGCGAAGCCTTGCACATTCGGGTGCCCTAACGCCACCCGCTGCGGTCGGAGTTCCAGGGACGCGGGCGGTGGGGCGGGCGCGGCGCGGCGCTCAGGGCGCGAGCGCGGGGGCGCTGAGGGCGCGGCCGGGGCGCTCAGAGCGCGGGCGGCGCGCCCAGCTCGCCGGCGCGGATGCGCGCGGCCATGTCTCTCGACTCCGCCCGGTAGGCCGATCCGTCGGCGAGCTCGAGGACCGGGAGCTTGCTCTGCCCGCTCAGCGCCTCGACGTCCGGTCGCCTGCCCCTGCTGAAGCCGTGCTTGACGACGTCGTAGGGGATGCCCTGCTCGTCGAGGGCGTGCTGGACCTTCCAGCACGCGTCGAGGTCGTTGTGCACGAACGTCCACGAGCAGCGGTGCAGCTTGATGTCAGCCATGCCGGCGAGCCTCTCACGAATGCGCCACCGAGGCGACGGCCTCGGCCCCGGAACGCGGAAAGCCCCGCTCGGGCGGGGCTTCCTGCGAGAGGCGACGACCGGAATCGAACCGGTGTACACGGCTTTGCAGGCCGCTGCGTAGCCACTCCGCCACGTCGCCCTGCGCGACCCGGAAGGGTAGCGGGCGCGCCCGCCCGCACGGCAAGCCCGCCTCGCCCGCGCCGTTGCTAGGCTCCCCGCTCCCAGGGCGATTAGCTCAGCTGGGAGAGCGCCGCCTCGACAAGGCGGAGGTCACTGGTTCGAGCCCAGTATCGCCCACCTCACGAAAGCCCCGCTCCGGCGGGGTTTTCTCGTTCCTGGGGTACTTGCGGTACCACGTGAGCTGTACCAATCGCATGCTCGTCACGCGAGCGCGCGGATAGATTCGCGCCCTCGTCTACGCGCCTCTCGATAAGCAGCC
>JAICUS010000150.1 GCA_025935735.1 Solirubrobacteraceae bacterium
CGCTACGTGCGCCTCGGGACCGTCCGCTACGTGCGGGACTGCCTCGACCTCGTCGCCGCGCTCGGCGGCCGGGTGCTCTCGCTGGTCCCGTCGACCGTCGGCAAGGTCGTGCCGATGGCGTCCGCGGGCCAGGAGTGGCGCTGGTGCGTCGAGTCGCTGCGCGCCTGCCAGGAGCACGCCGAGGCCGTCGGCGTGCGCATCGGCCTGGAGCCGCTGAACCGCTTCGAGACCCACTTCCTGAACCGCTGCGAGCAGGGGCTCGCGCTGGCCGACGAGGTCGGCGGCGACTGCGGGGTCGCGCTCGACCTCTTCCACATGAACATCGAGGAGTCCGACTGGGCGGCCGCCCTGCGCGCCGCCGGCGAGCGCCTCGTGAACCTGCACGTGGCCGACAACACGCGGATGCCGCCGGGCCAGGGCGCCTTCGACTGGGAGGCGGTCGTGCGCGAGCTGGCGGCGATCGGCTACGACGGGCACCTCAGCGTGGAGTTCGTCCCCACGACCGACCGCAGCGCGATCTCCGAGCGACCGGACATGGGCGACGTGTCCGAGAGCGGCGCCTCGGCGGGCATGGAGCAGTTCCTGCGCGACCACGCCACCGGCGCCCTGCCGGAGGCGCGCTACGACCACTACGCCCGCGAATCGCTCGTCCGGCTGCGCGCCGCGCTGGCGGAGATGGCGACGGCGGCATGAACGCGATCGCGCTCATCGGCACGCTCGACACCAAGGCCGACGAGATCGCCTACACCCGCGCGCGCCTGCAGGCGCTCGGCGTCGACGCGCTCGTCGTCGACTCCGGCATCGTCGGCGAGCCGCCCGCCCGTCCGGACGTGAGCCGCGAGGAGGTCGCGCGGGCGGCCGGACACGAGCTCGCGGCGATCCGGGCCGCCGGCTCGCGCGGAGCCGCGGTCGCGCTGATGCGCGAGGGGGTGCGCGCGGTCGTGCTGCGGCTGTTCGCCGATGGGCGCATCCGCGGCGCGCTCGCGCTCGGCGGCGCCGAGGGCGCGCTGCTGGCCGCGCCCGCGATGCAGGCGCTCCCGGTCGGCGCGCCGAAGCTGATCGTCACGCCGTGCGCCTCCGGGCGCCGGCAGTTCGGCGACCTGGTGGGCGAGAGCGACGTGTGCGTGATGCATTCCGTCGTCGACATCCTGGGGCTCAACGCCATCGCCCGGGCGGTGTTCGACAACGCGGCGGCGGCGATGGCCGGCATGGTGCACAGCGCCGGCGCGCCCGTCGCGCCGCTGGGCGAGCGCTGCGTCGGCGTCACGATGCTCGGCCAGACGACGCCCGGCGTGATGCGGCTGCGCGACCGGCTCGAGCACGCGGGCCACGTCCCCGTCGTCTTCCACGCCAACGGCGTCGGCGGCCCGGCGATGGAGGCGCTGTGCGAGGCGGGCGCGCTGAGCGGCGTGATCGACTACACGCTGTCCGAGCTGGCCAACTCGCTGCTCGGCGGGCTCCACGCCACCGGCCCGGACCGCCTGCGCGTCGCCGGGCGGCTCGGCCTCCCCCAGGTCGTCGTGCCCGGCTGCGTCGACTTCTTCAACCAGGGGCCGCCCGAGACCGTGCCGGAGCGTCACCGGGGCCGCCCGCGCTATCCGCACAACCCGGTCGCGACGCTCCTGCGGCTCGACCGCAGGGAGGAGGCGGCGCTCGGGCGGCTGGTCGGCGAGCGGCTCAACGAGGCGTCGGGCCCCGTTCGCGTGGTCGCGCCGCTGCGCGGCTTCTCGCTCGTCGACGCGGAGGGCGAGGCGCTGTGGGACCCCGGTGCCGACCGCGCGTTCCTGGACGCGCTGGAGGGCACGCTGCGGCCCGAGATCGGCTTCGAGGCGGTCGACGCGCACGTCGACGACCCCGAGTTCGCCGACGTGGTGGCCGACCGCTATCTCGCCCTGGTCCCGGAGGTGGCGCATGTCGCCTGACCGCCCCGTCTCGCACTGCCTGATGGACCTCGCGCCGCCGGACATCGCCTGGTTCCAGGAGCGCTCGGACATCGTGCTGGTGCCGATCGGGTCGTGCGAGCAGCACGGCGCGCACCTGCCGCTCGGGACCGACACGATCACCGCGCTGGAGGTCGCCCGGCGCGCGGCACAGAAGGCCGACGTGCCGTACACGGCGCCGTTGTGGGCCGGCTACTCGCCGCAGCACCTGCGCGAGCCCGAGTCGGCCGTCGGCACCGTCACGCTGCGCGCGAGCACGCTCGTCGAGGTGCTCTACGACATCGCGCGCTCGCTGATCCACCACGGCTGGAACAAGCTCGTGCTGGTCAACGGCCACGGGTCGAACACGAAGGTGCTCGACCCCCTGCTGCGGCGGATCAAGTACGACACGGGCGCGCTCATCGCGCTCTACAAGCCCTACGCCGAGCGCTACATCGGGATCCTCGAGGGCCTGCTGGAGAACCCGCCCGACGAGACGCCGGGATGGCACGCGTCCGAGCTCGAGACCTCGCAGGTGCTCGCGCACGACCCGAGCCTCGTCCGGATGGACCGGGCCGCCGCCGACCGCGCGCAGGCGCCGGATTGGCTGCCGCCGGCGTTCCTCAAGCGCGACGGCGCGCCTGACGTGGAGTTCGACGGCTACCAGTACTTCGCGTTCCCCATGGACCACGCGGAGTTCTCGCGCACGGGGGTGATCGGCAACCCGCTGCGCGCCACGGCCGCGAAGGGCGAGGAGGCGCTCGAGCGCTTCGCCGTCCATCTCGCGAAGGCGCTCGACGAGCTGCGCGGGCTCGACGTGCGGGTGACCCGGCGGGCCTTTCAGGAGCGGGTGTGAGCTCCCCGCCGCCCGCCCTGCGCAGGGCCCAGATCCTCGAGCGCATCCAGCGCGACGGGGGCGTCTCCATCTCCGACCTCGCCCGCGACCTGACCGTGTCCTCGATCACCGTCCACCGCGACCTGGAGTACCTCTCGCGCGAGGGCCTGGTGGAGCGGGTGCACGGCGGCGCGCGGGCCCTGCCGGGCGCCACCGCGACAGCGGGCATCCCGCCGACCGCCTGGGAGCAGCGCACGGGTCAGGCGAGCGCCGCCAAGGCCGCGATCGCCGCTCACGCCGCGCGCGAGGTCCGCTCGGGCTCGACGATCTTCCTGGACTCCTCCTCGACCTGCCTGGCGGTGGCGCGCGCCCTGGCGGAGCAGCCGACCACCGAGGTCACCCTGGTCACGAACTCGCCGGCGATCGCCTACGAGCTCGTCAACGAGCGGATCCTCGTGATCCTCCCCCCCGGCGAGCTCGACCAGCACATGCGCCTGCTCGCGGGCCGCTGGACGACCGACTTCCTCGCGGGGCTGAACTTCGAGCTCGCGTTCTGCTCGGCCGCCGGCCTGACCCTGGAGACGGGGCTGACCACCTCGCGGCGCGCGCTCGCCGACGTGATCAACGCCGCTCGCGCGAACGCCGCGCGGTCGATCGGGTTGATCGACGCCACGAAGTTCGGCCGCGCATCGCTGCTGACGATCGCCCGCGCCGACGAGCTCGACGCGATCGTCACGGACGCGAGCCTCGACCAGGACACCGTGGAGGAGTTCCGCGGGGCCGGCGTGCGGCTGGAGATCGCCACCTGACGCAAGGAGAAGCCATGGCACGACCCGTCACCCTGTTCACCGGCCAGTGGGCCGACCTCACGCTCGACGAGCTGGCCGCCAAGTGCGGCGCGTGGGGATTCGACGGGCTCGAGCTCGCCTGCTGGGGCGACCACTTCGACGTCGCGCCGGCGCTCTCCGACTCGTCGTACTGCGCCGAGCGGCGCTCGCTGCTCGACCGCCACGGGCTCGGCTGCTGGGCGATCGGCGCGCACCTCGTGGGCCAGGCCGTGTGCGACCCGATCGACGACCGCCACGCGGGCGTGCTGCCGCCGGAGGTGTGGGGCGACGGCGACCCGGAGGGCGTGCGCCGCCGCGCCGCGGAGCGCATGAAGGACACCGCCCGCGCCGCCGCGCGGCTGGGCGTCGAGGTCGTCACCGGCTTCACCGGCTCGCCGATCTGGCACATGCTCTACTCGTTCCCGCCCAACGACTTCGCCGAGATCGAGCGCGGTTACGAGGAGTTCGCCGAGCGCTGGGCCCCGATCGTCGACGTCTTCGACGCCGAGGGCGTGCGCTTCGCCCTGGAGGTGCATCCGACCGAGATCGCCTACGACTTCGTCACGACCAGCAGGGCGCTGGCGGCGCTCGACCACCGGCCCGGCTTCGGGATCAACTTCGACCCGAGCCACCTCGCGCACCAGTTCCTGGACCCGGCGGCGTTCGTCGCGGAGTTCGCCGACCGCATCTACCACGTCCACATCAAGGACTCCAAGCGCCGTCTCGACGGCCGCTCCTCGATCCTCGGCGGCCATCTGAACTTCGGCGAGCCCGGCCGGGGCTGGGACTTCGTCTCGCCCGGCCACGGCGACGTCGACTTCGAGGAGCTCGTCCGGGCGCTCAACCGGATCGGCTATCACGGCCCGCTGTCGATCGAGTGGGAGGACTCGGGCATGGACCGCGACTGGGGCGCGCCGGACGCGCTGGCGTGCGTGCGCCGCGTGGACTTCTCCCCCTCCGCGCTGGCGTTCGACTCCGCGTTCGCCAAGGAGTCGTCATGAGCAAGGTCGGCTTCCTCACCATGGCCGACTCCGCCGCGGCGGACGGCATCCCGGCGATCGGCATCGGCATGCTCGGCTACGGCTTCATGGGCAAGGCCCACGCGAACGCCTACAAGACGCTGGCCTATATGACGTGGCCGCCGCCGCTGATGCCCCGGCTCGTGGCGGTCGCCGGGCGCAACGCCGAGGGGGTCGCCGGCGCCGCCCGGCGCTACGGCTTCGCCGACCACGTGACGGACTGGCGGGCGCTCGTGGCCGACGAGCGCATCCAGCTCTTCGACAACGCGAGCACCAACGACCAGCACGCCGAGCCGACGATCGCCGCCGCGCGGGCCGGCAAGCACGTCGTGTGCGAGAAGCCGCTGGGGCGCGACGCCGACGAGGCCTACGAGACCTGGCAGCAGGTGGCGGCCACCGGCGTCAAGCATATGTGCGCCTTCAACTACCGGTTCGTCCCCGCCGTCCGGCTGGCGCGCGAGATGATCGCGGCCGGCGAGCTGGGCGAGATCTTCCACTTCCGCGGCCGCTACCTGCAGGAGTGGATCGCCGACGCGGCGTTCCCGATGGTCTGGCGGCTCGACCGCGCGGTGGCGGGCTCCGGCGCGCTGGGCGACCTGGGCGCGCACGTCATCGACCTCGCGCGCTACCTCGTGGGCGAGATCGCGGACGTGTCCGCGTCCACGCGCACGTTCGTGGAGGACCGGGCGGGCGGCCACGTCGACGTCGACGACGCGTTCGCGGCGGTCGTCGACTTCGCGGGCGGCGCCGTCGGCACGCTCGAGGCCTCGCGCTTCTGCCCCGGTCGCAAGAACGCGCTGACGTTCGAGATCAACGGCTCCAAGGGCTCGCTCGCGTTCGACCTGGAGCGCCTGAACGAGCTGCAGGTGCACCTCACCGGCTCGGCCCCCGGCCGCTCCGCCCAGGGCTTCCGCACCGTGCTCGTCTCCGAGGCCGAGCACCCGTTCTGGGAGCACTGGTGGCCCCAGGGCCACACGATCGGCTGGGAGCACTCGTTCGTGCACGAGCTGCACCACTTCCTCAAGGCGATCCGCGAGGACGCCGGCGTGGCCCCGCACGGCGCCACGTTCGAGGACGGCTACCGCGCCGCCGAGGTGTGCGACGCGGTGCTGCGCTCGGCGGCGGGCCGCTGCCGGGAGCCGGTGAGGTACCGCTAGCCATGCCCGCCGGCGGCACGGTGATGGTCGCGCATCCGCATGGCTTCTGCGCCGGGGTCGAGCGCGCGATCGGCGCGGTGGAGGCGGCGCTCGAGCGCTTCGGCGCGCCCGTCTACGTGCGGGGCGAGATCGTCCACAGCGGCCATGTCGTGCGCACGCTCGAGCGCCGGGGCGCGCGTTTCGTCGCCTCCGAGGAGGAGGTGCCCGTGGGCGCGGTCTGCGTGCTCTCCGCGCACGGCGTCGCGCCGGCGGTGCGGGCACGCGCCGACGCCCGCAAGCTCCGGGTGCTCGACGCCACCTGCCCGCTGGTGGCCAAGGTCCACGTCGAGGTGCGCCGCTACGTGCGGGCCGGCCGCACCGTCGTCCTGATCGGACGGCGGGGGCACGAGGAGGTCGAGGGCGTGGCCGGCGAGGCGCCGGAGGGCCGCGTGCTCGTGGTCGAGAGCGCGGCGGAGATCGACGCGCTGCCCGTCGCCCGCGACGCGCCGGTGGCGTATGTGACCCAGACGACGCTCGCGGTCGACGACGTGCGGCCGCTCGTGGCGCGGCTGCGGGAGCGGTTCACCGACATCGTCGGGCCGGGGAAGGACGACATCTGCTACGCGTCGCAGAATCGCCAGGCCGCGGTGAAGGCGATCGCTCCGGCGTGCGACGCCGTGCTGATCGCCGGTGCGCTCAACTCCTCCAACTCGAACCGGCTGGTCGAGGTCGCGCGCGCGGCCGGGACGCCGGCGCACCTCGTGCCGGACGCGCCGGCGCTGCGGACCGAGTGGCTGGACGGCGCGCGCGTGGTCGGGCTGGGCGCCGGGGCGAGCGCGCCCCGCGCGCTGGTCGACGCGATCCTGGCGCGGCTGGCCGAGCTCGGCTATGCCGCGCCGGCCGCCCCCCGCGCGGGCGCGGGCGAGACGGTTCGCTTCCCGCCGCCGCGGTGGCCGCGGTGAGCGGCGTCGGCGTCTGGCTCGTGGGCGGGCGCGGCTCGGTGGCCACCACCGCCATCGCGGGCGCCGCGGCGGTCGCGCGCGGGCTCGCGCCGCCCACCGGGCTGGTGACGCTCCAGCCGGCGTTCGCCGAGGCCGGGCTGCCCGAGCTGGACGAGCTCGTGTTCGGCGGCCACGACGTGATCGAGACGCCGCTGTTGCGCCGCGCCGCGGCGCTGGTGGACGGCGGCGTGCTGCCGGCGGGCCTGCCCGCCGCGGTCGCCGACGCGCTGGCGGCGGCGGACGGCGAGATCGTGGCCGGCATCACCGGCCGCGACGCCCGGCGCGCGCCGCGCGCCTGCGTGGACCGCCTGGCCGCGGACCTGCGCGGCTTCCGGGCGCGGCACGGGCTGGCCGCGGTGGTCGTCGTCAACGTGGCCTCCACGGAGGCGCCGGCGGAGCCCCCGGCGGGTGCCGCACTGGACGAGCTCCTCGGGCTGCTCCCGCCGAGCTCCCTCTACGCGCTGGCGGCCATCGAGGCCGGCTGCGCGTTCGTCGACTTCACCCCGTCCACGGGCGCCCGCGTGCCGGCGCTCGAGGCCCTGGCCGCGGCGCGCGGCGTGCCGCTGGCCGGGCGCGACGGCAAGACGGGAGAGACCCTGCTCAAGAGCGCGCTCGCGCCGGCCTTCGCCGCCCGCGCGCTGCGCGTGCGCTCGTGGGCGGGCGTGAACCTCCTCGGCGGCGGCGACGGCGCGACGCTGGCCGACCCCCTGCGCGCGGCCGCGAAGCTGTCGTCGAAGGGCCGCTGCCTGGAGGAGATCCTCGGTTATCCGGTCGAGGCGCCGGTGCGCATCGACAACGTGGCCGACCTGGGCGAGTGGAAGACGGCGTGGGACCACGTCGGGTTCGAGGGCTTCCTGGGCGTGCGCATGCGCCTCCAGCTGACCTGGGAAGGGTGCGACTCCGCGCTCGCCGCGCCGCTGGTGCTCGACCTCGCGCGGCTCGCGGCGCTGGCGCTGGACCGCGGCGAAGCCGGCGTGGTGCCGGAGCTGGCGTTCTTCTTCAAGGACCCCGCCGGCACGTCGGAGCACGCGCTCGACCGCCAGTACGAGCGGCTGCGGCGCTGGGCCGCGTGCGCGGTGACCGTGTGAGCGCGGCTCAGCCGGCCATGACGGTCGGGTCGGCGAGGATGCGGCGCAGCTGGGTCGCCGCGGCGCCGCGCAGCGCCGCCTCCGGACCGAGGCGCGAGGGCGTGACCGGCGGAGCGGCACGCCGGCCGCCGAGCACGCGCGCCTCCAGCTCGCGCTCGATCGCAGGGGTCAGCCACTCCGCGATCGCCGCGAAGTACCCGCCGAGCACGATCGCCTGCGGGTTGAGCAGGTTGACCGCGCTGGCGAGCGCGATGCCGAGCCAGCGGCCGCAGTCGCCGAGTGCGGCCACGGCCCGCTCGTCCCCGGCGCGGGCGCGCTCGACGAGCTCGGCCACGGGCCGGCCCGAGCCGGTGGTGGCCACCTGCCCGCCGTCGACGCCCGCCGCGGTCAGCAGCGGCTCCAGGCCGGCGCGCGTCTCGAGGCAGCCGCGGCTGCCGCAGGCGCACGGCAGCCCCTCGGGCTCCACCGTGGTGTGGCCGAACTCGCCGCCGAAGCCGCGGGAGCCGCGGAACAGCTCGCCGCCGAGCACGATGCCGCCGCCCACCCCGACCTCGCCCGACGCATACATGAAGTCGCCCAGGCCGACGCCGACGCCCTCCCACAGCTCGGCGAGCGCGGCGAGGTTGGCCTCGTTGTCCGCGTCGAGCGGCAGCTCGCCCGTGTCCACCCGCCGGCGCATCAGCTCGACCACCGGGACGTCGTCCCAGCCCAGGTTCGGCGCGACGACCAGCGTGCCGCGATCGACGTCGACCAGCCCGGGCAGGGCGAGCGTCGCGCCGATCGGCCGCAGTCCCTGCGCGCGCACCTCGCGCAGCGCGTCGTTGGCCAGGTCGGCGAGCCGGTCGAGCACCACCTCCGCGCCGCGCCCGCGGTTGTCCACCACCTCTTTCGCCCGGTAGCGCGAGCCGCCCGCCAGGTCGGTCGCCTGCACCGCGAGATAGTCGACGTTGATCTCCAGCCCGAGCGCCACCGCGCCCTCGCGCGCCACGTCGACCACGAGCCCCGGCCGGCCCGCCGTCCCGCGCGACTCGGCGCCGCGCTCCACCAGCAGGCCGAGGTCGATCAGCTCGCCGACGAGGCTCGACACGGTCGTCTTGTTCAATCCCGTGTCGACCGCGAGCGTCGCGCGCGACCGCGGCCCTCGCTCGATCAGGAGGCGCAGCACCAGCCCGAGGTTGTGCCGGCGCACGGCACGTTGGCTCGAGAGCTCGATGATCCCGGGTTTTGGTGTCCACATCACCGAATAAGAAAGTCCGCTGGACATTGGCCCCAGCGCCATACACTACGCGACGGACGCGGGTGTGCATGTCGATATGTCGGGCTGCCCAACGATTCGGTCCCGGGGTGGAGTCGCGCCGCCCAGCCTAACGAGGACCCGACGCCTCCGGCCGGCGCCGGGTCGGTGGCTGTCTACGATCGGCTCACGGCGTGGCGTGCGGCCCGGCCTGGCCGAGCAGCTCGCCGGCCGCCTCCGTCGCGGCGCGCGGCACCACGAGGACCGGGCAGGCGGCGTGCTCGGCCACGGCGCGCGAGACGCTGCCGAGGATCAGCGCCCGGCGCGGGCTCCGCGCGCGCGAGCCGGTGACGAGCAGATCCACGCTGCCGCTCTCGGCGATGAGTCCCTCGGCCGGGTCGCCGTCCAGCATCGCGGGCAGGGCGTCGACATCCAATTGCGCAAGCTCCTCCAGCAGCTCGGGCGACGGCTCGGCGGCGGCGTCGGGCCGCACCTCGACGGCGCGCAACCGGGCGTCGGCCGCGCGCGCGAGCGCGGCGGCGGTCCGCAGCGCCGCGCGGCCCTCCTCGGTGGGGACGAACGCGGCGCCGACCACCTTCAGAGAGCCCTCCTCGGCCCGGTGGCCGGCGGGCACGAGCGCCACCGGGACGGTGGACTCGTGGATGACGGCCTCGACGGTGTCGCCGAGCAGCTTGCCCCCCGCGCCGCGGTGGCGCGGGGCACCGAGTACCACGAGCCGGGGCTCGAGCCCGCGGATCGCCTCCGCCAGGCCGGCGCCCGCGCGGCGCGCGCGGAGCACCCGCACGTCCGGCCGGCGAAGGCCGCGGCGCTTGAGCTCGACCCGGACGTGCTCGACGGCGCGGCCGCCGCCGGATGGGTCGTCGTCGACGTCGCCGCCCAGCGCCCCGACCATCGGCCCGGACCGGTGCACGGTCACGGCCACGAGCGGCGCGCCGAGCACGCGGCTGGCCAGCAGGCCGAAGTACACGGCCTCGCGCCGGCTGGAGTCCGCGTTGAAGGCGGCGACGATGGGAGATCCCTCGGCAGACATGAGCGCTCCCGTCAGTCCCAGTCGGTGTAGTGCGCGGTCAGCTGGTAGATCACGACGACGTCGAGCGCGATGACGGTCAGCGCCCAGAGCGGGAACGCGGTGAACGCCGCCACCTGGACGACCATGTTCAGCGCGGCGATGCCGATCGCGAGCCAGCGCGCCCAGCCGGCCAGGGCGAACAGCCCCCAGGCGACGATCAGCATGATCGTGCCGATGACCAGTTGGACCCAGCCCCAGGTCGTGAAGTCGAGCACCATCACGCCGTGGCCGCCCACCGTGAGCACCTGGTCGTTGAGCACGGCGGCGAGGCCCCAGCACACGTTGAACGCGCCCGAGACGAGCAGCATGATCGCGGCGAACGTGGTCCAGCCGCTGGGTGCCGCGTCCGCGCGCGGCGGCGGGGACCCGGAGAGATTCTGCGTGGCAGTCATGCCCGGACTGTCCGCCCGGAAAGGATGACCGGGCCTCCCACCCACCGGATGAATGCGCCTACTCCGCCGGCGGCAGGCGGCGGAGCTCGACGAGCTCCAGCCCGATGTCCTGAAGGTGGCCGAGGACGCCGTGGAGCCCCTCTTGGTCGGCCACGGTGCCGCGCAACACCGTCTCGACCGGCTGCAGCTCGACGGTCAGGCCGAGCGCGGCGGCCAGGTCGTCGCCGACGCGCCCGCGGACGCGGATCTCGTAGTCGAGGCCGCTCACGCTCGCGCGCCGCGGGTCAGCCGGCGCGGCGGCGCGCGGGCGCGGCCTGCCAGGGGAACCGGCCTCGGCGGATCCGCCACATGCCGCGGGCCAGCCAGGCCACGGCGAGCACGTCGAGCCGGGCGTCGGCGAGCCGGTCGCGGCGCCGATTTCGGGTGCGTGAGCGATGGTTCATGACGGTCAGGCTCGCGGCCGGCCGGGTGAAGGCGCGTCGCACTCGAGGGATGAACCGTTCATCCGGGCGGGAGGAGGCCCGGTCATCC
>JAICUS010000295.1 GCA_025935735.1 Solirubrobacteraceae bacterium
GGAGGTGCGTGACGCCCTGCACGCCCGCCTGGTGAACGCGCTTGCCCCGGGCGGCCACCTGATCGTCGGCACCTCCGAGCGCGTCGCGGACCCCCGCGGCCTCGGGCTGACGTCCCCGTTCCACTTCGTCTACCGGAAGAGCTGATGGAGACCTCCGAGTACCTGCCGATGTTCCTGGCGGAGGGCCGCGAGCACCTCCAGGAACTCAATCTCGCGGTCGTCCGCATCGAGGAGACGCCCGACGACCAGGAGACGGTCGACGAGATCTTCCGGATCGCGCACTCCATGAAGGGCATGAGCGCGACGATGGGCTTCGCCGGCATGGCGGCGCTCACGCACGAGATGGAGGACGTGTTCGAGCTGCTGCGCCAGCGGCGCGGCGGGCTCCCGCGCGAGGCCATCGACGTGCTGCTCGAGTGCCTGGACGCGCTGTCGGCCGCCACAGACGCGATCGACGAGACCGGCGTCGAGCAGATCCAGCCGGAGCCGCTCATCGAGCGCCTGCGCAGCCTCATCCGCGACCGCGACGCCGAGGCGGAGGCGCCCGGCGCCGCCGGCGGCGCCGACCTCCCCGAGGACCTCGGCGAGCTGGCCGGCGGGCGCCGCGTGGTCCAGGTGTCGGTGACGCTCGACGAGAACGTGACGATGCCGTCCGTGCGCGCCTACATGGTGCTGAGCACGATCGCCGAGCTGGGCGAGACCCTCGCCTGCCGCCCGGAGCCCGACGCCGTCGACGAGTTCACGGGCCGCGACATCGACGCCTGGGTCGTCTCCGAGCGCACGGACGCGGAGCTCTCCGCCGCCGCGGGCTCGGTGCCCGAGGTCGACAGCGTCGAGGTCTTCGAGGCCGTGCCGGACTCGGCGGTCGACGCGCCCGAGACGATCGAGCAGGACGCTCCCGCTGCCGCCCCGGCCCGCGCGCCGCAGGCCGCCGCGGGTGGGCGGGCGGGGTCGAAGCCGACGCACCACAAGGGCTCCTCGACCGTCCGCGTGGACGCCGAGCGGCTCGACCAGCTGATGCACTTCATGGGCGAGCTGGTCCTGCACCGCACCCAGGTCGAGGCACTGGCCGCGCGCGCCGACGTCCCCGGCCTCTCGCAGGCGATGCAGAACCTGACCCGCAGCTCACACGCGCTGCAGTCGATGGTCATGCAGGTCCGGATGATCCCGGTGGAGGCGGTCTTCATGCGCTTCCCGCGCCTGGTGCGCGACCTCTCGACCAAGCTGGGCAAGCATGTCGACCTGCAGCTGGTGGGCAAGGACACCGAGCTCGACCGCACCGTGGTCGACGCGCTCGGCGACCCGCTCGTGCACCTGGTGCGCAACGCGCTCGACCACGGCCTGGAGCGGCCGGAGGAGCGCGCGGCGGCCGGAAAGCCCGAGACCGGGACGCTGGAGATCTCCGCCCAACACGCCGGCGGCAACGTGGTCATCACGGTGCGCGACGACGGCCGCGGCGTGAACCCGCGCAAGGTGGCCGAGAAGGCGGCCG
Source organism: Solirubrobacteraceae bacterium (assembly GCA_025935735.1). Next base: position 1,493 of record JAICUS010000295.1, read on the forward strand.
AGCGCGGCCTCATCTCCCCCGAGGCGGTCGACTCGATCGACTCGGCCCGGGCGATCGAGCTGCTGTTCAGCGCCGGGTTCTCCACCGCCGAGGTGACCAGCGACATCTCCGGCCGCGGCGTCGGCATGGACGCCGTGCAGGCCGCGATCCGCGGGCTGGGCGGCGAGGTGCTGATGACCTCGGAGCTCGGCAAGGGCACGCAGGCCCAGATCCGCCTGCCGCTGACGCTGGCCATCATGGCCGCGCTGATCGTCGAGGCCGACGAGCGCCCGTTCGCGATCCCGCTGGACCGCATCGAGCGCACCGTGCGCATCGCCGACCACGCCGTCCGCTCGGTGGCCGGCGCGAAGATGCTCGTGCTCTCCGACGGCGTGCTGCCGATCGTCGACGCCTCCGAGCGCTACGGCGGCCCGCGCTCCACCGACGCCGAGTACGCGGTGGTCGTCCGCGGCGGCAACGAGCGCTTCGCCATCGCCGTGGCGCGCCTGATCGGCCAGCACGAGCTGGTCACGCGCCCGCTGCCGCCCGAGGTCGCCGACGGCGCCGCCCTCTCCGGGGCCGCCGTGCTGTCGGACGGCCAGATCGCCCTGATCGTCGACTGCGACGCCGTCGTCGCGGTGCCCGTCTCCGCCTGAGCCTGAAAGGAACCTCGTGAGCCAGTACAGCGATCTGCAACTCGACGCCCTGCGCGAGCTGGCCAACATCGGCTCGGGCAAAGCCAGCACGGCCCTCTCGAGCATGCTCGGCCGCAGCGTGGACATCACCGTCCCGGCGGCCCGGGTGCTGCCGATGGCCGACGCGGTGACCGCCGTCGGCGACCCGGAGGCCGACGCCACCGGCGTCGTGCTGGGCGTCGTGGGCGACATGGGCGCCTCGGTGCTGCTGCTGTTCACGCCGCAGGACGCGGAGCTGATGTGCGGCATGCTCGGCGTGGAGGCCGGGACCGAGATCGGCGACTCCGCGCTGCAGGAGATCGGCAACATCGTCGGCACCTCCTACATCAACGCGCTGGCCGAGATGACCGGCATGGCGCTGGAGCCGACGCCGCCCGGCGTGGCCTCCGACATGCTCGGGGCGATCGTCGAGACCGTGCTGGCCGAGCGCGCCGGCGCGAGCGACATGGCGCTGCTGCTGGACTCGGACCTCGTCGTCGAGCAGACCGACTGCTCGGTGTCCTTCCTGCTCATGCCGGACCAGGGCGGGGTCGACCAGCTCCTGGCGAGGTTGGGCCTGTAGTCATGGCGGAGACGATGGTCAGGATGGGCGAGCTCGCCGCCTCGGCCGTCGCCGGCGACGTGCTGGTGTCCCTCGGCCTCGGGTCCTGCATCGGCCTGGCGCTGCTCGACCGCCGCACGGGCGTGGCCGGGCTGGCGCACGTCGTGCTGCCCGACTCCGGCGGCACCGCGGCGGACAACCCGCTGAAGTTCGCGGACAAGGCCGTCCCCGAGCTGGTCGACCGCGTGGTCGCCCGCGGCGGCCGGCGGCTGCGCCTGGAGGCCGCGCTCGTGGGCGGCGCCAGCATGTTCGCCACCGCGAGCGCGACGCTCGAGGTCGGCTCGCGCAACGAGGCCGCCGTGCGCGAGCTGCTCAAGACCCTGCGGATCCCGGTGATCGCGGCGGAGACCGGCGGCAAGCGCGGCCGGACCGTGCGCGTGCACGTCGAGGCGACACGGGTGACCGTGCGCGAGGCCGGCGGCAAGGACCACGACCTGGTGACGAGCGAAGCGGTGACGAGCCCCCGGCGGACCGGGGCCCAAGCTGCGGCGACTGGCGAGGCAGCAGCATGAGCGGCCAGATCCTCAGCCCCGAGGCGATCGCCGCGCTCGTCGACGCCGCGCGCGAGGGCAACCTCCCCGAGGAGAAGCCCGCCCCGCAGCGGCGCCGCCGCATGCGCGCGGTCGACTTCACCCGGCCGAGCAAGTTCACGCCCGACCAGGAGCGCCGGCTGGGCCGCACGCTGGAGGCGTTCTGCCGCACGGCGTCCACCCGCCTGTCGGCCGAGCTGCGCGTGCCGCTGGAGCTCGAGCTGCTCACGTCGAGCCAGCTCACCTGGGCCAACGCGCACACGCAGGTGCCGTCGAACTCGCTGGCCGCGATCTTCGAGGTGCAGCCGATCGGCACGCGGATGCTGCTGACGGCCGAGAGCACGCTGATCCTCGGCGCCATCGAGCTGCTGCTCGGCGGCACGCTCGAGGGCGGCATCAAAGAGCGGCGCATGACCGACATCGACCAGGCGCTGGCCAAGCACTTCTTCGAGCGCCTGCTGGCCCAGCTGACGCTGATCTGGACCGACGTCGCCGGCCTGGAGCTCAAGCTCGAGGCGGTCGACTCGCACCTGGAGACGGCGCAGACGGTGTCGGTGTCCGAGCCGACGATGTCGCTGATGCTCGAGGCCCGGATGCAGGGCATGTCGGCGATGATCGCGCTGCTCATCCCCTGGTCCGGCATCGCGCCGGTGGCCGACCAGTTCGGCGCCCGCGAGGACTCCAGCGGCGTGCAGAACGAGGAGGACGCGTCCTCCGTGCGCCGCGCGGTGGGCAACGTCGAGATGACGGTGCGCGCCGAGGTGGCCGCGGTCCAGCTGCCGATCGAGGCCGTGCTCTCCCTGCGCGACGGGGACCTGCTGCGGCTGAACGCGCCGGCCTCCGGCGGCATCACGCTCTACGCCGACAAGGTGCCGGTCCATGCGGGACGGCCCGGCCGCGCCGGCAGCCGCCGCGCCGTCCAGATCACCGGCCGCGCGGGAGGTGAGCGGTGAGCGACCAGGACGCACTGGTGCGGCTCGGTCAGTCGACCGGCGAGGCCTGCCTCGGCATCCTCGAGATGTTCGCCGCCGGCAAGGTGTCGCTCGGCGACGTCACGGTGTCCGACGACATGAAGTCGGCGCTCTCCGGCGTGCCCGTCCCTGCGGTCGGGATGTCGGTGTCCTACGTCGACGGCGTGACCGGCGGCAACGTCTTCCTGATCACGCTGGAGGGCGCGCGCAAGCTCGCCGCCTCGATGATGGGCATGGACGAGCCGGGCGAGCCGGAGGTGCCGGGCGAGCTCTCCGAGCTCGAGCTGTCGGCGGTGTCGGAGGCCATGAACCAGATGATGGCCAGCGCCGCGGCCGCGACCTCCACGGTGCTGGGCACCGAGGTGGAGATCGGCACACCGGACACGCAGACCTTCACGGCGGCCGACGCGATCCTCGAGGCCTACCCGGCCACGCCGCACGCGGTGCGGTCGGCCCTGTCGATCTGCGGCGAGCCGGCGCGGCTCGTCCAGCTGGTCCCCAACGCGTTCGTCGTGCGGATGTCGAGCGCGCTGGACGACCTGGGCACCGAGGTGGCTCCCCCGGCTGCCGCGGAGAGCGAGGGCCCCGCCGTCGCTGCCCCGAACTCGCCCGCCAAGCCGTCGCTGGCGGGCATACCCGTGCGCGTGTGGGCCGAGTTGGGCCGCGCGCGCATGCCCTCCGCGCAGGTCGTTGGCCTGCCGGCGGGCGCGGTCGTCGAACTGGATCGCCAGGCCGACGACCCGATCGATCTGTACGTCAATGGGACATTGTTCGCCACCGGCCGCCTGGTCGTCGTGGACGAGACGGACTGGGCCGTGCGCATCGAGCACGTACTCGAGAAGACCAAGAGCAGTGCCGATTCTGGAATGGAGGTGGCCCGATGGCCCGAATCCTGGTAGTCGACGATGCCGCTTTCATGCGGAAGATGGTCAGCGACGCGCTGACCAAGGGTGGCCACGAGGTGGTCGGCGAGGCGGGCAACGGCCTGGAGGCGGTCGCCCGCTTCCAGGAGCTCAAGCCGGAGCTGACCACGCTGGACATCACGATGCCCGAGAAGGACGGCCTGGCCGCCCTCAAGGAGATCATCGAGCTCGACCCGGGCGCCCGCGTGATCATGTGCTCCGCCCTCGGGCAGGAGTCGAAGGTGCTCGAGTCGATCAAGCTCGGCGCCCGCGACTTCGTGGTCAAGCCGTTCCAGGCCGACCGCGTGCTCGAGGCCGTCGGCAAGGCCCTGGCGTAGCCCGCGCTTCAGCGACGTGTGTGACGGATGGCCCGCTCCGGCGGGCCATTTGTCGTTGCGGACGCAATAACCTGTAGCGGCGATGCCCTTCTCCGTCGAGCTCGGCCTGCTCATGGCGCTGGTGACGGCGCTCATGTCCGTGCTCGGCTTCTTCCTCAAGCACCGCGGCGCGGTCGCCGCGCCGCCCGTGGAGCTGCGGCGCCCGCTGGTCAGCACGGTCGCGCTGTTCCGCTCGCCGGTCTACACGCTCGGCTGCGTCGTGGCCACGACCTCGTGGGGCTTCCACGTGGCCGCGCTCTCGCTGGCCCCGATCTCGATCGTCCAGACGGTCATCGCCGGCGGCCTCGTGCTCGTCACCGTGCTCGCCGACCGGCTGTTCGGCGTGCCGGTCACCCGCCGCGACTGGATCGGCGTCGGCCTGACCGCGGCCGGCCTGGCCTTCCTGGCGGCCACGCTCGAGGGCACCGCGGACTCCGCCCACTCCGACTTCGCGGGCGCGGCGCTGCTGGCCTTCGTGGGCGGCGCGACGGCCCTGGGGCTCGTCCTGGCCACCCGCAGCCGCTCAGGGCCGCTCCTGGCCGTCTCAGCGGGCCTGCTGTGGGCGGGCTCGGACGTGACCATCAAGGCGCTGAGCTCCAAGACCGACTCGCTGGGCGCCGCGGTCGTGGTCCACCCCTTCGCCTTCGTCATCCTCGTCCTCTCGCTCGCCGGCCTGCTGATCTCCGCCCGCTCGCTGCAGCTCGGCCCCGTCGTGGCGGTGATCGCGCTCACGAGCGCCACGGCGAACGCGCTGACGATCGCCGCCGGCCCGATCGTGTTCGCCGAGCCCCTCCCCTCCGGCAGCGGCGCCCTGCTCGTCCGCCTGGCGGCGTTCGCGCTGGTCATCGCGGCGGCCGCGCTCACGCCGCCGCCGATGCGCTCCGCGACGCCGGCGCGCTGAGCCGCGGCGGCGCCGGCCGCATGTCCGATAAGGCCCCGGTCAGGGCAGCAGGTCGTGCAGGAAGCAGACGCCCTGCCGGGCGCCGTGCGCGTCGCCGCGCGGCTGCGGCGGCGGGCCGGCGGCGATCGCCACGGTGACGAAGAGCGTGGCCATGCAGAGCACGGACGCGAGCGACGCGGCGAGGATGCTGACGCGGCTCATCGCCCCGGGTGATCGGCCGGCGCGGGCCGTGCTTGAGTAGTGGCTCGTGCCTGATTGCGCAAGCCGCGAGGAATTGGACGCATGTCCGATTCGGAAAAGCCGGGCCGCTTCCGATCATGGGTCCCGTCGAACGGACCACCCACTTCGCCCCGCCAACGGCGTTGCCGCGCCACTGGGGAGAGAGGAGCCGGTAATGGGCTGGAAGATGTAAGACCCTTCCAGAGCGAGCGCCTAGAGCGCTCGTTCTCGTTAACGGCCGGATTCCGGATCTTCTGGATCGGACGTGCGTCCAGGCCGGTCAGACGGCCAGCGGGATGCGCGGGCGGGCGTAGTCGGCGACGCGCTTCTCGAAGGCCAGCTCGGACTCGAAGTCGGCCTCGTCGGTGTGGCTGAACTGGACGCGGCGCTCGAGGATCATGCGCTCGAAGACCTCGACCACCTGGGGGTCGAGCTGGGTGCCGGCGACGCGGCGCAGCTCGGCCAGCGCGGCCTCGGAGCTGACGGGGCGCCGGTAGGAGTCGCGCGAGGTCATGACGTCGTAGGTGTCGGCCGCGGAGATGATCCGCGAGCCGAGCGGGATCTCCTCGCCGGCGATGCCCGAGGGGTAGCCGCCGCCGCTGTAGCGCTCGTGGTGGTGCATCACGATCTCCGCGACCGGGCCGTAGCCCTCGATGCGCTCGACGAGCTTGGCTCCCTGCTCGGGGTGGAGCTTGATCAGCTCCCATTCCTCGTCGGTGAGCTTGCGGTCGGCGAACAGCACCGA